>CAIVJE010000022.1 GCA_903906135.1 uncultured Verrucomicrobiota bacterium
AAAACGGGCTGGGCGCATGCGCGGCCTGATCTTTTTGTCGGCCGCACTGTATTTGTCACGCCGCGCCCTGACACGGCGCCTGCCGCCACCGCCCACGTCGCTGCTTTCTGGACTGCGCTTGCGGGTAAGGTTGCTACGGTAGCACCTGACGCACACGACGAGATCGTCGCGCATATCAGCCATCTTCCTCAAGTCCTCGCCTCCACGCTTTGTGCGGCCCTGCAGCGCCAAAATCCGCAGTGGCATACTTACGCTGGCGGAGGGCTCCGCGATACGACTCGCATTGCGAGTAGTGACCCAAAACTTTGGCGAACGATCCTCGAACAAAATCGCGACGAAGTCCTCGAAGCACTTCGTCATTATCAAACCGAGCTAACCAGCCTCGAACTCGCACTCGCCAATCGCAATTGGGCTGAAGTCCAAGCGATCCTCGAGAGTGGGAAAAATTATCGCGACCAGTTTTGCCCGACGCCCTAGCCGGTAACGGCGCTCGCTGAGTGCCGCCCAGCGGTCTGCGACCATCGCTCCCATGCCTTCTCTTCCTGCCCTACTCCCCATCATTCCCTTTACCGGACCGGTCCGGGGCGGCGTCACTTTGCCCGGATCGAAAAGTATTACTAATCGCGCCTTAATTCTCGCCGCGCTTGGTCCCACCACGGTCACACTCCGCAACGCCCTCTTCAGCCGGGATACGCAGATCATGATTGCGGCATTACGCACCCTGGGCTTCGAAATTACGGCTGATGAATCTGCTCTCACCATCACGATCACGGGTGGTGGCGGTAAAATCCCTCAACGTGAAGCCCAGATCGAAGTCGGTAATGCCGGCACCGCGGCGCGCTTTCTCACGGCCTTTGTTAGTTTGCACCCTGAGGGCATCTACCATTTCGACGGAGATGAAGCGATGCGCCGGCGGCCGATTGGAACATTGCTTGAAGCGCTCGAACACCAGGGCGCCACCGCCTCCGCCCGCTCTTTTCCCTTCACCTTAAAAACAGCCGGCTTGCGCGGGGGCCGCGTACCACTTGATGCAGCCGAAAGCAGCCAATTGCTTTCCGCCTTACTGATGGTTGCCCCGCACGCTCGCGCGCCGCTCACGGTCCAACTTAAAGGCGAGACTGTTTCGCGTCCCTTTGTCGCCATGACGGAGCGAATGGTTCAGCAATTTTCCACCCCCGTGGTTGATTATGCCATCGAAGGCGATGCCACCGCCGCCAGCTATTTCGCGGCCCTCGCTTTGGTCACCCAGGGTCAACTTACCGTCAACGGCTTTAATCTCAGCCCTTCCGCGTTGCAGGGTGATGCAGAATTCTACCGCTTACTGGCGGCGCATCACTTGATCACTCCATCGGATCAGCGGGTGGCCAGTGGCCACAAACGGAACGGCTTCAGCGCCGACTTTAATCACTTCTCCGACACGTTTCTGACCCTCGCCGCACTGGCCCCGCTGCTTGAGGGGCCAACGCAGATCACCGGCATAGCGCATACCCGAAAACAAGAAACCGATCGCGTCGCCGGCATGGCCCGCGAACTAAGAAAACTCGGCCAGCATGTCATTGAAACTGAGGACACTCTAGAAATTCATCCTCGGCCGCTTACCCCGCACATTGAAATCGAAACCTACCACGACCATCGCTTCGCCATGAGTTTCGGTATCCTCGGCTGCCATGATCTTCTGAGAAATGGCCAAGCTTGGCTCAGCATAAAAGACCCCGCGTGTTGCGCTAAAACCTTCCCGGGCTTCTTTGATTTATTGGCTGACCTACGTGGTAATTCTGTGCTTTTGTAATGACTCCCCTCTCCTGCTTTATCTGCGCGCGCGCCTCGCTATGACCAGCACCCCGTCATTCATAATCATCGCAATCGATGGCGGTGCGGCCTCAGGGAAATCGTCCACCTCGAAAATTCTCGCTGAACGTTTTAACCTGCTGCACGTGGACACCGGGTCGTTTTACCGGCATATTACTCACGAGTTGCTGCGGCGTGGCGTGCTCCCCACCAACCTTGCCGCCCTCACTTTGGCTCTCACTGAGTTAAATTTTACCACGCAACTCCAAGGCCGCTCAGCCCAACTCATGATCGGCGGTCAACCAGCCGATCACGAAATTCGCGGGCAAAATGTTAACGAGCATGTCTCCCACTACGCCGCTATTCCTGCCGTCCGCCAGAAATTGCTTGGCTACCAACGAGGCCAGGTAGCGGTGGCGCAGCAGCATGGCTTTCGCGGCTTAGTCATGGAGGGACGGGATATTGGCTCAGTCATTTTTCCAGCAGCTGACTATCGCTTTTTCCTTCATGCCGATCCCATTGAGCGAGCCAAACGCCGCGCGCGCGAAGGCCAATTAGACTCCATTGCAGAACGTGACCGCCTCGACTCTTCGCGGAAAGCGTCACCTCTTGTCAGTCCGACTGGGGCCATCGCTATTGACTCAACCTTCCTGACCCTTGAACAAGTTGTGGAAAAAATGGCAGCCATGATTGAAAAAAAGCTGAGCTAAGAACACCTGCCGACCAATTCGCCATGCCGAACATCCCAGATCACCTGACAATGAAACCGTTCTACGGCTTCTTTCATTATCTGGCCGGCGTCATTCATGCGATGTGGTTTAGAGGCGAAGTAGTCGGACAAGAAAATTTCCCCCGCCAAGGCCCTTTTCTGATCGCGGCCAACCATGCCAGCCATCTCGATCCGCCCATCGTCGCCAGTCAGATTGCTAAACAAATGCGATTTTTTGCGCGCAAGAGTCTCTGGGATAATCGACTCGTGGGCTGGTGGCTCGCGAACGTCGGGACCATTCCCGTCGAGCGCGACAGTGGCGATATCGGAGCGATCAAACGTGTCTTTCAAGCGTTAGAAGAAGATCGCGCGGTGGTGCTTTTCCCAGAAGGCACTCGCTCACCGGACGGCAATTTACAAAAACCTAAAGCCGGCGTCGGCTTTATGGCCTGCAAGACCGGCGTCCCCGTCGTCCCCTGCCGTGTCTTCGACTCCTTTCAAGCTTTCGGCAAAGGCCAGCGTTTCCCCAACTTCGGCGCCCCTGTAACGATTGTTTTTGGCCCGCCCATCTTGGCCGCTGATTACGATGATCCCGCCCTCGGTAAAGCACGTTACGAAGCTGCCGCCCAGCGGATCATGGACCGGATCGCCGCGCTGCCGCGCCCCGCCTATCCCGTAATCTGAGGCTTTAGCGGCCCCGCAGCGCCCAAAGCGCTGAGGCAAAACACTACCGCAATCCGCAAGCTCGACGCGCGCGGACCATAACCTGGCTCGCAACCGCCCGCGCCCGAGTCGCTCCATCTTGCAATACCTGAGCTACGTACTCGGGCTGAGCCGCCAACTCGGCTCGTCTAACTCGATAGGGGGAAAAGAAATTCCAGTAATGCTCAAAGAGTGCTTTCTTTAAATCCCCATAGCCGAGCCCGCCAGCGCGCAGCCGATTTTCATAATCCGTGGCGACCTCAGCTGGGGCGAAAAGTTTGAGTAATTGAATCGCGAGATTCTGCTCCGCGTCAGGCTTGGGTTCAGCTGGGGTCCGCGAGTCCATGACAATCCCCATGATTTTTTTCCGGAGCACTTTCTCCTCTCCGAAAATTTCAATCGTGTTGCCGTAACTTTTTGACATTTTCTGGCCATCGAGACCGGGAATAAGCGCGACCGATTCCGCAATGCGCTCTTCCGGCACAATCAGCGTCTCGCCATAAGTTTGATTAAACTTAATCGCGATATCGCGCGTCATTTCGAGATGCTGCTTCTGATCCTTACCGACCGGCACGATATGAGTATCATAGAGTAAAATATCGGCCGCCATCAGCACGGGATAGGCGAACAGTCCAAAATTGGGTGAAACCCCCTTGGCCGTCTTGTCCTTATAGCTGTGGGCGCGCTCGAGTAATCCCATCGGCGTCAGACTGCCGAGCAGCCAAGTAAGTTCGCAAACCTCCGGTACATCGCTCTGCCGCCAAAAAACTGCCTTGGTGGGATCGAGACCGCAGGCGAGCCAATCGAGGGCGATGCCCTGAGTATACGCGAGACGCTCGGCCGCATCAGTCAATGACGTCATCGAATGATAGTCGGCGATAAAGTAAAAAGCATCGCCGGCCGCTTGCAGTTCAATCGCTGGACGCATGGCGCCAAAGTAATTACCGATGTGCAAAGTACCAGAAGGCGTGATGCCAGTGAGGACGCGGGGCATATTTTAAAAATAAAAAATCGTTACAGAATTGAGCGCGAATCGATAAAAATGAAGGGCAAGAAGAGAACGAGCAAGCCGGAGATGACGAGCGTGTTTTTAATCGCGACGAGCGAACGTGGTGATCGTTTGGCGCGCGCGCGCAATGGTCGCCGCCGGCAGGTAGCCACCAAAGATCGTGCCCGGCATCACCAAAGCCCGCGGGCCCAGTAATGTCCCTGGGTTCAAAACTGCGTTGCAACCAACTTCCGCCCCATCCCCCAGCACTGCGCCAAATTTTTTAAGGCCAGTTTTCACCAGACCGCTCGGTAACCGGAGACTGACCTCCGCTTGGTCGAGTCGCAGATTGGAGCAAATTACTCCGGCGCCTAAATGTGCGCCGGTGCCGAGCAAAGAATCACCGACGTAATTAAAATGGGGCGCCTGGACTCCATCGAGTAAAAGACAGTTCTTAAACTCGCTCGCGTTACCCAACACGCAGCCTTCCCCGACGATCACTTGACCGCGAATAAAGGCCCCCGGGCGGATCTGAGTGTTAGCTCCAATATAAACCGGACCAATGATGGTGGCATACGCCGGCAATTTTACGGAGGGATGCAACCAAACCTTACCTTCGAGGTGCACCCCGGGAGGAATTTTCGGACCAGGGGCACTGATCTCCACCGAACCGAGCGCCGCCGCAATCTGTGTGAGCCAATGCCACGGTGTCGCTTCGGCCAAGAAATTAGGCGCGAAACGAGCTAACGACGCAGGCAGGGCAAAGAAATCGGAAGCTTTCACAAATTCACGTATAACAAAAAAACCACGAAGGAACAGCGGTTTTTAAAATGAAACCAATCGAGCCAATGCCGGCCGTAAATTCACGAGGGCCCTAAAGTAAGCCTGCCGCCAACAGCTCTCGGCAATTATTTTTCCCCAAAGAAATTCTCTTCCAGCATCAGCGATAAACAGTGATAAATCGGCAGGTGATATTCCTGGACGCGATAGGTTTCCGTCGAAGGAGCACAAATGCACACCGTGCACCAGGCCTTGAGCTTGCCTCCACTCGCACCCGTGAGGCCAATCACCGGCAAGCCCTTGGCCCGAGCGACCTCCGCCGCGGCGCCCACATTCTTAGCATTGCCCGAGGTGCTGAGCCCCACAAAAACATCGCCCGGCCGACCGAGGGCAGAGGTTAATTGGGCGTAGGCTAAAGCCGGATCGACGTCATTGCCAAACGCCGTGCTCGCCGCAGGAAAAGATGTCAGCGGAATCGCCGGGAGCGCACCTTGCAGCTTTTGCGCGATCTCCGGACGCAGCGTCCCCCGCTCCTGCCTAGATAAGGGACGGTCTTTGCAGAAACCCTTGAGTAGTTCCCCCGCCCAGTGATCAGCATCGGCGGCGCTCCCGCCATTGCCGCACAAGAGAACTTTGCCGCCAGCCTGAAAAGAATCACGCAGAACCTCGTAGGCCTGCAGGATAGATGACTCGGCGGTGGCGAGTTCCGGCAAACGCCGGAGAAGTTCAGTGAGATGACGGTGGGGCATAGAAAATCTTACTTAATGGTTAACTTTGCTGGGCAAAATATTGAGAGCGTGCAGCGCCACGGCCACGGCGGCATTGCTGCCGATCGTCTCACCCAAGATGGCCGGTACAATCTGACAAGCCGCGCGGGGGCCCGCCAGCGCCTCAGCCGTCAGCGCGCGATTCATTGCGGGACGCAACAGATCCGCACAGCGAGGGAAATACCCCCCGAGGACCATCCGTTCAGGATTCAGGGTATCGATGAGCAACGCCAAGGCCTCTCCGAGGCGCTCACCCGCTACATCCATGACTTTCAGCGCGAGAGCGTCGCCCGCCGTAGCCGCTACCGCGATATCTTTCAAGGTAACCTCTGCTTGAGGCCACCCCATCGCCACCGCGAGCCGCGCGATCCCACCCCCACTGCAAAAGCCCTCAAACGAACCGCGTTTGCCAAAACCGAGCGGTCCATCAGGGCGCAAGCGCAGATGGCCCACTTCGCCAGCATCACCCGTCGCCCCTTCGTAAAGTCGACCATCGAGAATCAGGCCTGCCCCCATGCCGGTGCCCGCCGTCAGGAAAACCATGCTGGCACAGCCGCGACCGGCCCCAAAATGCCACTCCGCGAGCGCCGAAGCATTCGCATCGTTCATCAAGAAAGCGCGACCGCCGAAGAGGTCGGTAAAAGCACGACAAATATCCAGATCCACCCAACCAGGCAGATTGGGTGGGCATAAAATAATCCCTCGCTTAGCATCCAACGGGCCACCGCAAGATATCCCAAAAACAACTTCGGGGCCCGGGGCTAACTGCTCCACCTGCTGACGGAACCACTGAAAGGTTGTGGCAAAATCCTGGGTCGGAAAACGCCCGACTTCCTTCACCACACCGTCACTTAAAATACTGACCGCACATTTAGTGCCGCCGATATCGATGCCGATAATTCTCAAAGCCATAACATTTTCCAGTGCGGTGGGAGTGGTGAGTTAATAATCCGAGCATGGCCAGACCTGCGCAGAGGTCAACCCACTCCAGCGGCTGAACCCGGCTCAAGGCCAACCGCCCACGAAGGGGACTTGATCCAGCGCCATGATCCGCCACTTTATTTTTACTGATGTCTTACCGCCGCTCCATCTCCACGCTGGGTTGTCCGGATCTTTCTTTAGCTGAAACCATCGCCCTCGCCCAGCGCCACCACCTCGATGCGGTCGAGCTACGCGCGCTCGCCCATACCATCGACCTGCCGACTGTATTTACGGCCGCTTACGGCACGCCAACGGCGCTCGCGGCTTGGATGAAAACGGCCCCCGTACCTATCATATCATTGGATACTTCGCTAAAATTGGCCGATAATTCAGCGGCCGATCGTGAAGATTTTTTGCGTTTCTTACCTTGGGCTGAAGCGATCGGAGTTCCTTGGTTGCGCGTCTTTGATGGCGGCCATGCGGCCGATCCCGCCACCCACCAAGCGATGGCTGATACCGTAGCGTGGTGGCGGGCACTTAAAAAACAGAATGGCTGGCAGGCTGAGATCATGGTGGAAACTCATGACGCGCTCTGCACGACAGCGGCGATTCAACAATTCCTAGCCCTGGCTCCGCGCACGGCGATTCTTTGGGACACCCAACACACGTGGAGAAATGGCGGCGAAAATCCTGCCACGACCTGGCGCGCCATCGGTTCACAGGTTGTGCATGTCCACGTGAAGGATAGTGTCAGCCGCCCCAGCGCGAAACATCCATTCAGCTATGTGCTTCCTGGCGAAGGGGAATTCCCCATGGCAACACTCCGCCCCCTCTTGCAGGCTGAATTCACCGGCTGCGTTAGTCTGGAGTGGGAGCGACTTTGGCATCCCACGATCGCGCCAATCGATGACGCACTTAACGCCAGCGCGAAATGCCAGTGGTGGTAATTTAGCCTAAAACGGAGGCAACCGCTTGCCCCGTCAGCAGCAGCGCGTCACACCTTACCCGCTTCTTCGTTGCTCACCGGCTTAAAGCTGGGACGACCGTAGCGCTGCGTCGGCGGAGTGCCGTAAGGGTTGTGCTTAAACTCATCCACCCCGCGACAAAGATAAATTTTGAAATTAGGATTCACCGCTAGGTCATTCTTAACATTCGTGCCGGAATAACGAATCGTGAGCCCAGCGCGCCGCCGATCTGAGGGATTAGCCGGTGAGCCGTGGATGGCGCGATCATCGTGCAAGGAACATTCACCCGCCTTCAGGCGGAACTGGATGGCGCTCTCAGCCTTAAAGTCCGTACCGTCTTCCAGTTCCAAGGTGAGCACCGAGCTAGTTTCCGTCGAACGACGATGCTTAATGACCCCACCGCGATGGGAGCCGGGCAGTAATTTCATACCTCCATTAACCTCATCGACATCATCAAAAGCCAACCAGACGGTGACGGAATTGTGGGGCGCCATCGGCCAATAATAAGAATCCTGGTGCCAGCCGACCGTCGAGGGAGAGTGGGCATCTTTGATAAAGAAATTGCTCGCCCAGCAATAAAAGTTCTCGCCGAGAATCCCCGAGACGAGCTCGA
Organism: uncultured Verrucomicrobiota bacterium; assembly: GCA_903906135.1. Classification (GTDB taxonomy): domain Bacteria; phylum Verrucomicrobiota; class Verrucomicrobiia; order Opitutales; family Opitutaceae; genus Lacunisphaera. The sequence continues at coordinate 8,234 of CAIVJE010000022.1, forward strand.
GGATTTTTGGATTCATGGCAATTTCGTAGAGATAAGTACTGGTCTCATGCCACTCGCGAATGTCCTTACTCGTTTCACCCGGCTCTAGCAATGCGAGTAAGCGAGGGAGTTCCGCGTTGAATTTGGCCATCTCCTCGCGGGTATAGATCGACGGCAGGCCCAGCAGGTAGCCGTTTTCGTGGTAGAAAGCCTTTTGGGCAGACGTAAGTTGGTGCGAAGTAATCATGGAATAAAATGTTGGTTAATGGATTTCGAATGACCGATGCAAGGGTAGCTTAACGACCAAGGTATTTGTCGCGGCCACGAACCAAGGCTTCCATTTTTCGGTCAGCGATCGAACGTTTGAGCATCCAGAAACCACAATCAGGGTGCACCCAACGCACGCGACCAGGGCCGACTTTCTTCTCCACCGCTTCAATTCGCGCCGCGACTTCATCGGCCGTTTCAATGTGGTTAACTTTAATATCAATTACGCCAATCCCGAGGGCGATTTTCTTGTCGATCCGCTTCAACGCATCGAGATCAGCCGCGGGCCGATGCGCCAGCTCCAGCACGAGATGATCGGTGTGCAGTGCGTTAAGGAAGGTCAGCAATTTTTCCCAGTTACCCTTCTGAATTGTTTGTCCACCGTAATTGCCGAAGCAAAAATGCACAGCCCGCTCGGTCCCAGCATCAATAGCATCGAGCACCAGATTCATGGATGCAGCCGCCAGCGGCGCGTCCGCCGGATTGCCGGGAATATTAGCCTCATCCACTTGCAAACAGGTCGCCGGCAAACCGGGCATTTGCGCCGCTAAAACTTCGCCTAACGCCATCGTGAGTTTATTAAAACTGCCATAATGGTGATCGAGTAAGGTACGCGCGAGCATGTACGGACTCGTCACCGTAAATTTAAAAGCTCCACCCGCCACCGCGGCGGCGCGCTGGCAATCGGCGAGCAAATTCAACGATCCTTCGCCTAACTTACCCGTGACAACCCCAGCGGGTTTACGCCGAAAGCCCATTGGTGAATGGCGAGCAAACTCCTCCGTGATGGAGCGGCCCACCACCGACGAAATGCCAGCCATGGGGCGAATGAAATATTCGATCATCCCATTGGTATCGGGGTGATTCACATCGAACCGATAGAGTTCACCGTCGGTCGGCAAATCAATCCCCGCTTGGCGCTGGAGATCAAAAACAACCCGCGTAGCGTCAATGACCGCTTGCTCGCTGGGCAATGCCGCTAGCCAATCTGGCACGGGATAAGAACCGACCGTGGTGGTCAAGATGCGCGGTGACGAGGCGGACCGTGCCGCCGCGACCGGAGTAGATTTGACTGACGGGGCGCGCAGCCCAACCGCGGCGGCGAGCGTACGGGTTGACTTGATCGCCTGCGGTTGTGAGGCGGCGGAAGAAGGAGGGCAAGAAGAGCACATGGGTGGGCAAAAACCTACGTAGCCAACATTCATTGCCAATGCTGAAATTGTTGGGGATGCGAAAATTGTCTACCTTCGCCCCCCACGATTCGCTCGGCGCAGCGCGATGGTATGACCAGCTTGCAAAGACGATCTGACCAGTATTAAGGAATACCAAGACTTCACTTGTTAAAGACTTCCTGTTTCTTTTCCGCGCACCCCTAATCATGAATTCACTCCCATCGCGTCTAAAAAACTTAAGCTGGGGTCTTCTGAGCCTGATGGGCTGGCCAGCGCTCGCACTCAGTCAGTCTACCTCCGCCGCACTTCTTCCTTCTAATAGCGCCGCTGCAGTCGTCGGTCCCATCGTACTGCGCGATGAAAGCGTCGATCAGGTGCTCGCCCTGCTTGAACGTTGGTCGGGCAAAACGATTCTTCGCCCCCAAGCTCTGCCGGTCGCCACCATCACCCTCACCCTCAAGGGCAATGTCACGCGCGATGAAGCTATTCGCGCCTTGGAGACACTGCTCGCTCTGAACGGGATCGGCATCAGTCCGCTCGACGACAAATTTCTTAAAGTCACCGCGCTCGCCTCAGCCAAAGCGGAAGCCCCTGAACTGATTGATGGCTCGACTCTCAGCCTCCCACCCAGCGGACGCATCGCCAGCAAGGTGTTTCAATTACAATTCCTCAAGGTAACTGAATTCATGCCCCAAATCGCCAGCATGCTTAATCCCGCGGCAAGCAGCGTGCCGGTCGTTTTTGAAAGCGCTAACGCCGCGCTGGTCACTGATTCGCTCACCAACCTCCAGCGCATTGAAAATCTCCTGGCAAGATTTGATCAACCCCACCTCAGCAACTTGCGGGCAAAATTTTACCCACTCCATTTCGCCAAAGCGAGCGAGGTGGTTAATAAGCTGCGCACGATTCTCTCCGGACCACTCCAGACCCAACTGGGCACATCGACTACTTATAATCCCGACGATCGTACTAACCAAGTGATCCTCATCACCGACGCGCGGCAATATGCGTTCTTCGATGATCTCATTGCCAAGCTCGATACCAAATCTGACGCCAACACTCGCAACGATGTCATCTATCTTAAATATGCCATGGCCAAGGATGTCGCCTCGAGCCTAACCCAATTAGTCACTACTCAAAACGGCGCCGCCCGCAAAAATGGCTCAGAGAGTGCCGCGTCCGGCGCGCCGGTCCCGGCGGCGGCTACCACGCCAGCGGGGCCCGCCGTCGCCAATCTCGCCACCACCGCCACCCTCAAGCTCGAACCCACAAACCAATTCAGCGCCCTCCTGACTGTGCTGCCAGAAGAACGCAGCAACGCGATTATCGTCTCCGGCACCGAAGGCGATATTCGCTTGATCAATGAACTCGTGGCTAAAATCGATATCATCCTCGCCCAAGTTCGCATCGAGGTCGTGATTGCGGAAGTCACCCTTGGCGATAATGGCACGACTGGGATCAGCGCTCTCGGACTCAAAGTGGAAGGCGGCAAACTGACCGGCTACACCGGAGCCACCGCCGGGGCTACCCTCGGCAACGCCCCCATTGTCGGTTCCACCGACCTTGCCGCCCTCATCGCCCTCAGCACCACCCCCCGCAAATCAAACGCCAACATCCTCTCGGTTCCGACTATCCTGACCACCCACGGCAAGGAAGGGAAGATTTTCGTCGGCGAATCTCGGCCGATGATTAGCAGCTATCTCAACGATAACAGTTCGGTCGGTGGCAACACCATCGGCGGCGGCTATCGTTCCACAGTCAACTCCAAGGACATCGGCATTCAGCTTTCCGTCAAACCCCTCATCGGCAATGACGGCTCAGTCCAATTGGAAATCAAGCAAGAGGTGAACGATATTCTCGGCGACATCACCATCGACGGAAATCCCCAGCCCCGCATCGGCAAACGCTCCACGGAGTCTTTCGTTACGGCGCGAAGCGGTGAAATCATCGTCTTAGGCGGTATGCAGCGCACGAGCGAATCGCGCAGCACCAGTCGACTCGGTCCCATCCCAATCATCGGGGACCTGCTCGGGAGTCGCTCCAGTGAAAAAACTCGCACCGATCTCGTGTTTTTCCTCCGGCCGATCATCCTAACCAATACCCCCGCGGACAACGCCCCCGCGCTTGAGCGGGTTGAACAATTTCCCGTCGAACAACGCGATCAGGTTAAAAGTGTAATCGCGCCCCGTCCGAACAAATCCTGAACATGGCTTCGTCGTCGGCAGCAGCATCCCTCGGGTTAAGCGACTGGGCGCAGCCCGAATTAGCCCAGCAAGTACTCGAAGCCCCTCGCGCCGAACGACTCGCCGTTTATGCGCGTTTAAAAAATATCGACCTCAATGCTGCCGGCCTTGAGGTAGCCCAACTGGCGCGTTTGCCGCTTACCCCCGAGCCTAAGGCCGATACCGCCGCAATCTCACTGCTGCCGTCGCGATTAATTAACGATTACCAGATAGTTCCCATGCTCGGCCTAGATGCGGCTGACACCAGCCAACTCCACCTCGCCACCGTCTGGCCACCTGATCTTGAGATGCAAGATTGGGTCAGCACCCTGACGCCACGCCGCCTCTGCTGGCACCTCGCTCCGGTCGACCGCGTGCGGCAGCTGATCATCGAAAATTACGGGGTAGGCTCAGGCAGCCTCGAGGAGTCCGATGATACCCTCGCGGGCCTCGCCGTAGAATCGATCCCTGGACAAGAAGCCGATGCCGATGCCGCCGTTGTGCGCTTTGTCAGCGATGTCATTGCACAAGCCATTGAAGATGGGGCCACTGATATCCATTTTGAGCCGCAAGAAGGCCAACTCCGCATTCGCTACCGCGTGGATGGCTTACTCGTTCTCGTGCCAGTACCAGATAATTTACTGCGCTTCCAAGATGCGATTATCTCACGCCTGAAAATCATGGCTCGGCTCAATATCTCGGAAAAACGACTCCCGCAAGATGGCCGCATTAGTTTCAAAACCGGCGGCAGCACCCTTGATATTCGCGTCTCCACCATTCCCACCATCCATGCGGAGAGCGTTAGCCTGCGCCTCCTGAATCAGCGCCGCGAAGCCTATACCATGGAACGCCTCGGCATGGGCGCAGACGAACAGGCCCAAGTAAAAAATGTGCTCGAGTCGCCGCACGGGATCATCCTCGTAACCGGACCAACTGGCTCCGGTAAATCGACCTCGCTCAACGCCTTTCTGCGCGAAATTAATTCCACGGACCTGCGTATTGTCACTGTAGAAGACCCCATCGAATACGAAGTTCCGGGGGTTAACCAAATGCAGGTGCGCCCCGATATCGGCCTGACGTTTGCCAGCGCGTTGCGCCACGTTCTGCGCCAAGATCCTGATGTAATTATGGTCGGCGAAATTCGCGATCGCGAGACCGCCGATATCGCGATTCGAGCCTCCCTGACTGGCCACTTAGTTTTCTCCACCTTGCACACTAACGATGCCCCTGGCGCCATCACGCGCCTCATCGATATGGGCATCGAACCTTTTCTCGTCGCCTCGGCCTTGCAATTAGTGATCGCCCAACGACTGGTGCGCCGACTCTGCCCTGAGTGCGCCCGCCCGACCGCCGTTAATCCAGTCCAGTTACGCGACTCCCTCGCCATTCTCGGCCTTGATAGCTCCGCCGGCGATGATTTGAAAACGCTCCTCCACCCCGTAGGCTGCGACCGCTGTCGCGGCACTGGGTACCGCGGGCGCATCGGTCTCTTCGAAATTCTCAAGCCGGGTGAGGAGCTGCATGATCTGGTCGTGCGGCGCGAATCCACCCGCACCCTCGCCAAGTGCGCGCGCGGCTTGGGCATGCGTTCATTACAACAATCCGGCTGGGAGAAAATTCTCGCCGGTCATACGACGCTCGACGAAGTGCTGCGCGTTATCACCGCGACTGAATAATTCCGTGCCTCGCTTTGCTTACAGCGCCCGCGACCAATCCGGCCAGATGCTCCGAGCTAATCTCGAAGCAATTTCCCGCAAAGAGGCCGCCCGCATCCTGATCGCCCGCCAGTTACAGGTCACCAGCTTAACCGAAATCAGCGGGAGCGCTCCGCTCACCGCATCCGCTTCACCATCGCAACGGCCGGTGACTCTCGTTTTTTCTCGCCAGCATCGCCTACCCTTTCTTCAAGCTCTTTCCGATCTTAACGGCAGCGGCATGCCGGCGGGCGAAGCAGTCCGCCTGCTCAGCCTGCGCCTTAAAGACCCCGCCTTACGCGCTCTCTGCGTCGAACTGTGGACTGGGCTCAGCGAAGGCCTCCCCCTTTCTCGGGCCCTCGAAAGCCACCCAGAAGTTTTTGATCTACAAACGGTCAACCTAGTCTCCGCCGGGGAAGCGACCGGAAATCTCCGCGAAGTCCTACTCCGGCTCATTCAATATTTCACCGAGCAAAAAGCCCTGCGCCAAAAATTAACCACCGCGCTCGCCTACCCCGCTTTCATCTGCGTAGTCGCGCTCGGGTTGATTTTATTTTTTATTTTTTATCTCCTGCCGCGCTTGCAGATGCTACTGACCTCCCTCGGCGGACAATTACCACTCTCCACCCGCATTCTCGTTGGTCTTTCTCACTTTATCGTCACCTACGGACTGCTCTTGGCCGGGGCCCTCGCGGTGGGCGCGGTATTTTTCTGGCGGTGGCAACAACGCCCCATTGGGCGCGCCGCGGTCGACCAGTGGCTACTGCGCGTTCCTTTTGCCGGCCCTTTCCTGATCAACTCGACCATCCTGAATTTCAGCCAAACGTTAGCCGTACTCCTCGAAAATGGGGTCACGACTGCGGAAGCCCTACGCATGACCGAGCGCACCCTCACGCATACCACGCTGCAGCGCGCCTTTCATGATGCCACCGATCGCGTGCTCGAAGGCGAAAGCCTTTCTCTCTCCCTGCATAAAACCGGCTGCTTCCCTGACCTCGTGATCGATCAGCTTTCGGTCGGCGAAAGCACGGGCAACCTCGCCCCCAGCTTGCGTGACCTCGCCCGCAATTATCAGCAGATCATCACTAACCAAATCCAGACCTTCACCACAATTTTCTCTAGCGCGGTCCTCTTATTCGCCTTTGGTTTCGTGGCCTTTATCGCTTACGCCATCGTCTCCGCTGTTTTTCAAGTCAGCGCGAGTTTCAAATTTTAACGACCACTCAGCGGTTTAATTCAACTGCGACCGCGCGAAAACTTGCATTCAAAAGTCCGGGCGCCGCTCGGTCTGTTGTCAGTGAAAATTGCTCCAAGGCGATATAGGGGGAGCGCTTAGCTAGCTCTTCATAGAACCTCAATAAAGCCCCGAGGTCAGCTCGGCGAAAGCCCACTTGGACAATATTAAAAGCAAATCTATCAGTCCGCTGCGTGCTTTGCGCATTAATGTCGGCCGCCAACCCCACCTGTGCGGCGATGCGGTTTAGCTCTCCGACCAATTGCGTAGCCGTCAGCGTTGATTGAATATCAAGACTCTGCGTCGCGGCCTTAGCCTTCGTCGTGATCGTATCGGCATTACTCAACCAAACATCTTGGCGCGCGCGCTCGGCCATGAGACCTCGCGCTTCACTCCAGCAAAGCTTCGCGCGACCACCGACACTCGTACCCCAAATGGCCAAGAGGAGCAGCGCGAAGCCCAAGAGTAAGATTTTTTCCCGGAGCAACCGGCCCATAAATAATTGCTTCATGACCGAGTGACCGCACGCAGCGCCTCCGGTTTAAAGGTAATCGTCAAAATAAAAGTCGTCACCCCATCCCGCGAGCGTAGATCGCGTGTAACGACGGCCGTCAGCGCCGCTGAATCGCGGAGCTGCTTCTCATATTTACTCACGTCGGCCGCATTGCCGGTCTGCGCCTCAACTTCTAATTTATTTACCCCGATCGTGATGGAACGATGAAATTGAATCGAGGGCGGCCGCAGCGCGTTGATGAGCGCGAGCATTTCAAAGGGCCTCAGCTGCTTTTGCGTTAATTCCTCAATACGGGCACTCAGACCCTGCGCCGTTTCAATCTGGCTGACCGCATCAGCTCGGCGCTGGATTTGAGTCTGCGCGCGACCCAACCACTGCCGACCGGCGACTAAACCGATCTCCACCACCAAGGCTGCCGCGAGACCCGCTAGGCAAAAAACAAGGCCCCGCCATAACTGTAAGTCCCGAGAGCGTAGCTGCCGCTGCTCCTGCAGAAAGCTGGGATCACGCACATCAGCCGTTTCCTTCGCCGTCTGCGGCCAGACGGTGCGGAGGACTTCCCCCTGCGTCTCAGCAGAAAGCGTCAAGCGAATCATATTTTTGCGCTGATCATAGTCGATCAACCCGGCCCCATGATAAACTTGCAATGCCGCGAGCCCAAGACCGGTGCGCGCCTGTAATTTCTCCACCAACGCTGCTTGAACCACGGTCGGCAGCTCGTCGCCAGATGACGCCACCACCGCTAGCGGCAAACTATCCTGCCCGCTCCAAGCCGCCGCCACACTCCGACCAGCTTGATGCCAGACCCTCATCGTCGGTTTAACCGGAGGCTCACCCAGCAAACCAAGAAATTCTGGCAGTACGGCCTCCGCGGTTACCCACCGGCCAACTTCTTCCCGGGAAAATTTCTTTTGATAGGCGGCAAAAATCAGCGCGCTCGTCTGCGCCGACGACAAAATGTAACCGTAATAAAGCTGCGTCCGCGGAAATGGCGAAAGATTCTCCAGCGCAATCTCCACTTGGGGCGCCACTTCCTCCCCCGCCACTAAGGGGAGGAGCCGGACAAAAAATGCATCCGCCGGCAGCAGAAGTATTTTCTGCGCCACATCAGCCGGAGCGTTATTAGAGTCAGCCATGCTTATAAAAGTGGGGTGAGGCGGGGCCCATCAGAATTCACCTCTTCCTGAATCTCAAGAATCCGAAACGGGTAGTCCAACTTTTTAGCTGACAAGGTTGGCGACGGCTTAGCCGGAGTTGGTGAATTGCTGGGGGACGCCGCGGAACGCCCCGCAACCTCCCCGGGGGGCACAACGACGGCACTTAGTCGGTAAATCGCGGCGCCGTCATGCACGGTCACATGAATGCGCAAAATCTGTACGTGCGCCCCCAGCTTGCCCGGCAAACTGGCAGCTCCCGTGATAGCCTCAGCTTCTGCGGCACTATGGAAATAACGTCCCACCCCAGTCCCCAATCCAGCTGAGAAATAATTCTGCAAGGAGGTCGTTTGGCTGGGGCTTAACCCGGCCACGCTCAATGCCGCAGGTGACGCGGCATTGATGTTGACCGTGTTGAAGGCAAAAAGTGAAGCATTCGCCGCTAGCCAATGCCAACGTGCATTCGGCTGACCAAATTCATCATAAAAATATTCTCGCACGGATTGCACAGCGGCTAATTCCTTCCACGACTCCAAAGCGCGCAAAGGCGGCTGATGCGGCAGCTCGCCTCGCTCGTAATTTCGCGCGTCATTGCCTGAGGCGAGCGGGCTGTAATCAGGACGACTCCACACCAGCAAAGCATCACTCGCTAGCTCTGCCTCGCGCCGCTCGAGCCCAGCCTGTTCCAGCAACAACTGCAAAGTCGCTTGGTCCGCATTCGGCCAAGATACCTTAGCGCTTTCATCTTCAAAACTGATCTCCACCCGCTTATTCCCCGCTGATTTATAGCCCGCGTACTGTAACGGCTCCGCCCAACCCTGCGCCGGACTATACAGCCGCGTATCAATCGCCCGAAAATCCGCGAGTACGGCTAACGTTACCTCCAACGCGGAATAAGCTTCTACCCGCAACCGCGTCGCATCAGCTGCGCGGGCATCAGCGAGCAGCTCGAGGCCTGCGCGCTGAATAAAACGGCTCATCAAAAAAGCCGCGAGAAAGACGGTGACCAAAACGAGCAAGATCACCGCGCCACGCTGAGCTCGAGCGAACAGTCTGTTTTTTTGTGGTGGGGAAAACGGGTGCATTTTTTAATTAAAACGCCGGCAGTGCACTCATACTACTGGGCAACAGCACGGTAGTTTCAGTCGTCATTGAGCCATACCCAAATCGGAGACGGAGCCGAGCGGGCAGCGGCCACTCACCGGTCCCATCACGCTGGAGCTTTAATTCATTTTTCCACGACCTGAAATCCGGCTGATAATAATCATAGCTCAGCCCGGTAACGAGCGGCGATAATACGGTGCGGCGCGGCGGATCCTCCAGAAAACGTAACTCAATTCGCGCATGCCAAGCGATAACCAACCCTTCGCCTGGGGCCGCACTCAGCGAGCAAACCACATTGGGCAATGGTGCTTCCGGCCAAGTCAGTACGCGATCGCCGGTCGGCAATTCAAAAGTGAGCAGTGGTTCTCGTCCGCTCACCCCCCGAATCTCCTCCACCGTCAAGCCCGCCTGAGTCCCCGCCAACACCGGTGGGGCCAGCGCCGCTGTGCGGAGCAATTTTTCCACATGACGCGTAACCGCTCGCACGTGTTCGTTAAATAGTCGCTGCTCCCTCCCTTGCCCCCAAATTTCACCCATCGAAAAAATAAAAAGATTCAGCGCCAGCAGCAACCCGCCAAGCAGCGCGACCGCGAGTAAAATTTCAATCAGCGTAAAAGCAGATCTGCCCCCCAATGATCGCCGAGATGGACGTCTCATGGCGCCGTCCTTTTAGCTAATTTCTCCCGCGAGGCAGCGCGCAATTCTTCCCGCGCATCACCCTCCGACCAGGTCGGCCGCAACAGCATGAAGCTCATCGCTTGGCTCCATGGCGCCATCATCGCCGGGCCAGTGACATCACAGTGCAGCGTCACCTGAAATAAGTCCGCCACCTGCGCCGGGGTTATCTGCGCCGACCAACGAGCGCGGCGATTGTCAGGCAGTATCAACTCCCCTCCCTTTTCAATTATTTTACGATCTGGTTCAGCGAGCAGGCCAATGTACACCAGCTTCCAATCTTGCGCGTGTTCGTTGCGTCGCTCCACCGTCGCATACGCCGCTAGGGTATTTACATAGGCCGCGGCCAGCAACAAGGCCGCCAATGCGAAGATCGCCAAGCTAACGAGCACTTCGATCAAGGTAAAACCGCGAAGGCGTGAAGCTTTAATCTTCACCGAGTCCTTTGGTCGTTTTTATCATCGGCGCGGCCGTCCAAGGATCGACGGCGAGAATTTGTGGAGCCCCAGCTTCTGGCCGCAACTGGATGCGAAAAGCATCGCAAGCGCCGTCCGCATAAAAATAAACCCCCGACATGGCCTTCGTTTCGATGGCCTGCCCACCAATTAGCACCTGATTTTCAGCCTGCGCCGGCAATAACTGTCCATGACAACCTAGGGGCAAATCCTTGGTCCAACGCTGCTGGCCGTCAGTCCAAATTAATTGAGTTTTGTCCTCATTGAATGTCAGCCGAAGCGGACGATTGCCGAGGAGAGCTTGCTCCCGCACTTGATTGAGCGTGGTCCAAATGACTTGAGCCGGCTCCCGCTCAGCCATGCTCCCCATAATAGAATTTACGCCGGGCAGCAGCAAAGTACCCAGCAGTGCCATCACAGCTAAAGTCAGCAAAATTTCTACCAGCGTAAACGCCCTCCGGCCGGCTGGCCGGCTTAGCCCCGCACCCGAGATCATGGTTGCGCCCGCTGACTCAATTTTTCTCCCCCGGGCAAAGGCACGGGCAAAGGAGCGGCCTGCTGCCGCAATGAGCGCCGCCGGCGAATTTCTTCAACAATTTGCGCCTCGGGTGACTGCGTCGGGACCGACGGCCCTGCCGCGGATGTGGCTGGGGCAGCATGCGATGGTGATGAAGCCAGCGCGATAATCTTAGCCCGTAGTAGCGTCAACGTCAGTGCGCGTCCCTGATATTCAGCCGTCACCGTTTCGGTGGCTGCATCATAGGCGTGAACCGTAAAAGCATTGCCGGTTTCGTTGAGACCAACCCAGAGCGCCCGATGGGTGGAGGTTTCATAGAGGCTAAAGAAATACTCCCCCTGATCTGCGAATACTCCCCGAAACTCCAAGGCCGCGGTTCCTCCTCCCCCGCTACCAACCGTCGCACCCGCACTGAACGGCGAAGCCGAGAGTAAATTTTGCAAATCCACCGCTCCCGCCACCACCGGCAGACCCAGTCCGATCGTGCAGAGTAACCGCAAAAAATTAAGAGGGCGGAGAAACATAGAGCGCATGCGATCAACCTATTTGGTAGCATGAGCGGCGAGCCGCGCAATCTCGAAGAACGGCGCGCCCCATCACCCGCAGCAGCGGGCGATCACGCCAGTTGACCCCTCGCGCATGGGACGGATTAACGATCGAGCAGATCTGCCCCGCGCAGGTTTAAGACCGAGTCATACTCTCCACCCAAGCTTGCACGATACACTCCTGCTTAACTATGCAACTAACGATAATCTTTCCCTGCCGTCCACCCACTTTAGAGTAAATTTTGCTGGCTTGCTGGCTAAAGCAAGTCCGACCCCCAACGCCCATCGCCACGCTTGCTCAGTCATGCCTCATCCCGCTGCCATTCTTCTCACGCTAACCCCATCGGAGCAGCGTGAATTTTTGCCCGAACCATTGCTCGAAGCGGTTCGCTCGCTCACCACTCTTTTCGAATATCTTGATCCCACAAATCTCACCCCAGCGGAATTTCAGCACGCCTTAACCGAGCGCAATCCCGAGATATTGATTGCTTGCTGGGGTACGCCCCCACTGCCCGCACAACTGCCATCCAATTTACGCTATGTTTCTTACCTCGCCGGTTCAATTAAACACCTCCTCACGCGCGAGCATATTACCAACGGCCTCCGCGTAACCAACTGGGGTCACTCTATTAGTCGCACCGTTGCAGAAATGGCGCTGCTCCACATTCTCGCCGGCTTGCGGCGCACGACCCACTGGACGCTGGTTATGCACCAAGCCAACGGTTGGAAAAATAACGAAAGCGAAGCGGGTTCACTGTTTGGCCGCCGCGTGGGTATCCATGGCTTCGGACCGGTCGCGCGCGAACTCCTCAAATTACTCCAGCCGTTCGGCTGTGCGGTGGCTGTCCATGCCCCGGACGTTGATGCAACGACCGCCTCTCGCTACGGCATCAGCGCGACAACCACCCTTGCTGATTTATTTGCCGACAATGAAATTATTGTCGAACTCGCCCCTCTCATTCCCGCCACGACCGGCATCGTCACCGAGAAAATTTTGCGCCTCATTCGGCCAGGCGGCGTCTTTGTTAACGTCGGTCGCGGTGCGGTAGTCGATGAAGCAGCCCTCCTGCGCGTGGCGACTGAAGGAAAGATCTCGGTGGGTCTCGATGTGTTCAGTCAAGAACCCCTGCCGGCTGACTCCGGCTTCCGCCGTTTGTCTAATGCCACCCTCACGCCCCATATGGCTGGTCCCACCAACGATCGTAAATGCGACGCGGGGGAATTCGCTTTAAATAATCTGCGCGCCTACGCGGCCGATCATCCACTTCAAGCGGTAATCACGCCGAGCATTTACGACGCTTCGAGCTAGTGCCGGCTGGCTAGACAAGCCTGTAGCCAAAATTCTTTTTTCTGGAGTGAGCGCGGCTTTGCGTCCTAGTTGGTGGTTCTGTGTCTACTCCATACCCCCAAAAAATGCTCCCTACGATGCCGACCCCTCGTCGTGATTTCCTAAAAACAAGCGCGGCGGCTATACTGCTGACCACCCTCGGCGCTCAGATTTTGCGCGCCGGAGAAATTACTACTGATCCTATTCTTCTCCAGCTCATTCAGGCTAACGACGAACAAATTCCCCCGTTTCTCGCTCAGCAGGAAAGTCGCTTGGGGCATCGCTGGATAGGCGGAATACTGGATAATCATGGTATTCACACTGTCGCGGCAACTAATGGCATGCTCTCCAAGCTCGCCGCGGCCGTCTGCAGCCCAAGTTCAAAATACTTTAAGTCCGAAACATTGATCGCCTCACTGCGCGCCGGTATTCGCTACATCCTGAAAGCCCAACACCCCGACGGGACCATTGATTATTATGCGACCAATTTTCACTCACCGCCTGATTTAGCCTTTAATCTCGAGGTCGCTTGCCCGACCTGTCTCTTGCTTCGCGCCAGCGCCATGCCCGCGCTGGTCGCTCTCAGTGATGAGCTAGGCGTATTTATCACACGAGCCGCTGTAGCCATCGCCCAAGGCGGCATCCACACCCCTAATCATCGCTGGGTCGTATGCTCCGCCCTCGCTTGGGCGTATACCGTACACCCCCACCCCAGCTACCCGGCCCGCATCGATCAGTGGCTGGCAGAGGGAATCGATCTTGATCCCGACGGTCAGTACACCGAAAAAAGCACCACAGTCTACTCCCCCATCGTAGATCGCGCGCTGATCACCGTGGCCCGCTTGCTCAATCGCCCAGAGCTTTATGAGCCCGTACGGAAGAATCTCGAAATGATGTTCTACTACGTCCACCCCGACGGCGAAGTCGTCACCGAGGCCTCTCGACGCCAAGATCGCAACCAGCGCACGACGATGGGACGTTATTATTACGCCTACCGGACGCTCGCATTACTCGACGGCAACGGACGTTTCGCCGCCATGTGCCAACAGATTGAGCGTGGTGCTAGGCCTAGCCATCCAGGAGATTTAGCCGACTATCTGGCCGAACCAGAACTTTTGCGGCCCCTCCCCACCGCGACTTCACTCCCCACCGATTACGCCAAACTATTCACCTATTCGAGCCTAGCTCGCATCAGGCGCGGTCAGGCCAGCGGCACTATTCTCGGCAATCATACGACGCTTTTTTCGTTTCACAAAGGCTCTGCCGTCCTCGATGCGGTTCGTCTGGCAACCGCTTTCTTTGGTAAAGGGCAATTCACCAGCGAAACTCTCGAGGTGATCAATGGGCGCTATATCCTCCGGCAAAAACTCGATGGGCCCTATTTTCAACCGTTAACGAAAGAGCAAATATCAGCGGGCGAACATACCAAGATGGCGCCGAATGGCACCCTCGCCAATCATAGCCGCGCGCTTCGAACCCGCTCGAATGTGCAGTCACTCGAAGCCGTGGTCTCAATCGGAGAATCCGCGGGAAAATTTGATCTAGCGATCTCCGTGCACGGCACCGATGCGGTCCCCGTCGTGATTGAATTAATTTTCCGCCACGGCGGAGTGCTGCACGGAGTCGTCCCCATCCCAAACATGGCCGATGCTTTTATCCTAAACCATGGCACCGGGCGTTATGTGTCGGGGAATGATACCATTGAATTCGGACCAGGCCAAGCCGACCACACCTATACCCAAGTGCGGGGCGCCCTCCCCAAGGCGGAAGGATCAAGCGTCTACCTCACGGGTATGACGCCCTTTGACTTTACCTTAAAGATTTCCTGATTTTAGCGAGTCCCGCCAGGGGTGATTGAGCCGGCTCGCTTCGCCGTAAAGTGACTCAATTAAGCCAGCTATAAACTATTTCGTTGACGCATATAAATAGCTTGTTTTTGTCTGACAGCGAAACATGCCTCGGGCGACCCCCAAGTTCAATTTTTCCGTGCTGCGCACTCTCCGCGATCAGCATGAATTAACCTTGGCCGCTCTCTCCAAAGCGTCCGGCGTTTCTGTCGGGGTGATCTCAAAGCTTGAGCGGAATCAACAGTCCGCCGAGCTCGACACGCTCTATCGTCTAGCCCGAGCCTTTGGCCTCAGCGCCACCGATCTGCTGGCGATGTGTGAATCAGCCCTCGCCCATCGGACCACAGAAAAAAATTACCGCTCCGGCGATTTCAAATTCCGCCAAGTCAAATACGCCAATGTCGTCGCCCATCTCGGCTCAGCCCCCCGAGGCGCTAAAGTTAACCGGCCGGAAATCCACCACGACGACACCGAGATTTGCTGGGTCACCGCTGGCCGGATCCGCCTAAGCTTGCCCCATGAAACCGTGGAACTGAGCACCGGCGAAAGCATCCAATTTGATGCCATTCAACAACACTCCTATGAATCTCTCGCCGAGTCGGAATTTGTAATTCTTCACCTCCGTAAAGACAAACGCTACTAAACGATCGCTCTTTCTGCCCACCCAGCAATCAAGCCCCTTGGCTTATTTCTCGCCTCCTCTGATTCATGAAAATCGACCATCAGCTGAATGCCTCTGCCCTCACCCCTGCGCTCCAGAAATTTTGGCAGCTCTCTGGTGATAAACTTAATCTAACCCATCGCGATTATGATCCCGCCCGCGGCGCACCTGTGTTTACCGTCGCCGGCAAATACACCGCGCGAGGCTGGACCGAATGGACGGAAGGTTTTTTATACGGCTCCGATTTCCTGCAATTTGATGCCACTGGCGACAACTCCCACGCGGCCCGAGCCGAACGCTATACCGTAGCCCGGATGGCCTCTCATGTCAGCCATACGGGCGTCCATGACCACGGATTTAATAACCTGAGCACCTACGGCAACTGGCTGCGCCTCCAGCGCGAAGGTAAATTGCCGAATACATCCCTCAATTTTAATGAGCTCGCTCTCAAAATTTCCGGTGCGGTGCAGGCGGCGCGCTGGTCTGAAACCCATGACGGTGGTGGCTATATTTATTCTTTCAATGGCCCGCATAGCCTCTTCGTCGATACCATTCGATCCTGTCGCATCGTCATGGTCGCCCACCAACTCGGCCATCGCCTCATGGGCGAAAATGACGTCGCCACCAACCTCCTGCAACGCGGCCTGCAACATATTGAGGCCACAGCTAAATACGCTATCTTCTACGGCGAGGGTCGCGATACTTACGATGAACTCGGTCGCACTGCCCACGAGTCAGTCTTCAATACCAATGATGGCCGCTTCCGCTGCCCCAATTCCCAACAAGGCTATTCTGGCTTCACCACCTGGACACGTGGCCTCGCTTGGGCCATGGTTGGTTTTGCGGAAGAATTAGAATTTCTTGATACCGTCGCTGATGCCGAGCTGGCTCCCCTCGGCGGCAAAGCCAAGCACCGCGCCTTAATGCTCAAAGCCGCGCAAGCCACCTGCGATTGGTACATCGCTAATACCGCCCTCGATGGGATCCCCTATTGGGACGGCGGCGCCCCCCAACTCAACGCACTCGGTGATTGGCGCGCGCGTCCCGCCGATCCCTTTAATGATTTCGAGCCGGTCGACAGTTCCGCCGCCGCTATTGGCGTCCAAGGTTTGCTGCGCCTCGGTCGCTACCTCGGCACCGATACCGCTGACGGCCAGCGCTATTGGCAAGCCGGCCTCACGACGATGCGCACTTTGTTAACCGACACTTATCTCGGCATTGCCCCTAATCACCAAGGTCTCCTCCTCCACTCCGTTTACCACCGTCCCAATGGCTGGGATCATATTCCCGTCGGTCGTAAAATCCCCTGCGGTGAAGCCTGCATGTGGGGCGACTATCACCTGCGCGAAGCCGCGCTTCATCTCCAACGCATCATCAAGGGAGAGAAATATTATACCTTCTTCGGCTGCTTAGCCGACTAAGCTACGGGTTCAAATTTTAAGCCCAGACCCTCGGCCTGACCCTCTGACAACTTAATCATACCACGATGTCCCCCGCTTCCTTAGATCGCCTCTGCATTCATACCATTACCACTAAGCCATGGGCAATTGAGACATCCGCCGCCAAATTTGCCGCCGCCGGAGTGAAGGGCATCACTGTTTGGCGCGATACCCTGGCCGGTCGTGACATCACAAAAACGGGGCAACTAATCCGCGACGAAGGCCTGTCCGTTGTTTCTCTCTGTCGCGGCGGCTTCTTCCCCGCCGTCACCGCGGCCGATCGTGCGAAAGCTCTCGACGACAATCGTCTCGCGATTGCCGAAGCCCATGCGCTCGGCGCGCCGCTCATCGTCCTCGTCTGCGGCGCGCTCCCTGGTCAATCACTGACCGAATCTCGCAAGCAAATCCAAGAGGGCATCGCCGCACTCCTGCCCGAATGCCAAGCCGCCAACGTGAAACTCGCGATCGAGCCGCTACACCCCATGTACGCGGATAGCCGCTCGGCCGTGAATACCCTTGGACAGGCCAACGATATGGTTGAGGCCATCCACTCGCCTTATATCGGTGTTGCCGCCGATGCCTATCATCTATGGTGGGACCCCGCGCTTGAATCCGAACTCACCCGCTGCGGTCGGCTCCAAGCTCTCTTCGCCTTCCACGTTTGCGACTGGCGGACCCCCACCATCGACTTACTCAACGACCGCGGCCTCATGGGGGAAGGCTGCATTCCCCTTAAAAAAATTCGCTCCTGGGTAGAAGCTACGGGCTTTCAAGGCTTCAACGAGGTCGAGGTCTTCAGCACTCGTCTCTGGGCCATGGACCAAGACGAATATCTTAAAAAAATCATCCAAGCCTACCAACAGCACGTCTAACACCGTGCCGCTACCCCACCAGTTTCCACCGACATCACCGACACTCTTTTTATAAAACATGAAAACTCACAAAATTGGCATCATCATGAACGGCGTCACCGGACGCATGGGCACGAACCAACATCTCATTCGCTCGATCAAAGCGATCATTGATCAAGGCGGCGTAAAGCTCTCCGACTCAGAGATCATCATGCCTGATCCGGTTCTCGTTGGACGCAGCGAAGAAAAGCTCAAAGCCCTCGCCGCCCGCGTTGGCGTCACTCGCGTCTCCACTAATCTCGATGCCGAATTAGCGAAACCGGATAACCAAATTTACTTCGACTCCACCCTCACGGGTCAACGACCGACCGGCGTTCGTAAGGCTATCGCCGCAAAGAAACATATCTATTGCGAAAAGCCTAGCGCCACGACCGCCAGCGAAGCCCTCGCGCTCGCCAATGAAGTCACTGCCGCCGGACTCAAAAACGGTGTCGTCCAAGATAAACTCTGGCTCCCGGGCTTGCTGAAATTAAAGTACCTGATCGACACAGGATTCTTCGGAAAAATTCTCTCAGTCCGTGGGGAATTTGGCTATTGGGTCTTCACGGGCGAGTACGAAAAACTCCAGCGCCCTTCTTGGAACTACCGCAAAGAAGACGACGGCGGCATTATCGTCGATATGCTCTGCCACTGGCAGTATGTCATCCAAAACCTCTTCGGCGAAGTTAAGTCCCTAACCTGCCTCGGAGCCACCCATATTCCGACACGCTGGGATGAAGCCGGCAAACCCTACAAATGCACGGCGGACGATTCCGCTTACGCAACCTTTGAACTTAAAAACGGCGTGGTCTGCCACTTCAACTCATCCTGGGATGTGCGCGTCGATCGCGATGATCTTCTCACCCTGCAAGTGGATGGCACCCACGGTTCAGCAGTCGCCGGCCTCCGCGATTGCAAAGCGCAAGCGCTCGCGGCCACGCCGCGTTGCGTGTGGAACCCTGATATTGATAGCCCGATTAAGTATAAAGACGGCTGGACCCGCGTTCCTGATCAAGGCCCCTACGACAACGCCTTCAAGGTCCAGTGGGAATTATTCCTGAAGCACGTTGTCACCGGCAGTCCCTTCCCCTGGAGTCTTCATGAAGGCGCCAAGGGCGTTCAGCTGGCCGAACTTGGCCTCGCCTCTTGGGCCCAACGCAAGTGGGTCGATGTGCCACCCCTGAAATAAACCGCCCATGATTCCTTAGCTATAATGTCACTTCTAGCCCTCGATTACGCCTAGAAAGTGACCCTATTAAGCCGAAGATCATTCACTCTAAAATAAATAATCCGCGGCCCAGCACTTTCTGTAGCCGCAATAATCAGACCAGCTTTATTTGGTGTTTAAGCACCCTTTCTCCCCATGTCTAAAGTAGCACTCGTCACTGGCGGTTCACGCGGTATTGGATTCGGCATCGCAACCGCTCTCGCCGCCGAAAAATGGGATGTCATCATCAACGGCGTTCGCCCTGAGGAGGCCGTCGCGGAGCCGCTCGCCGCTCTACGGTCCCACGGCGGGCGCGTCGGCTACGCCCGTGGTGATGTGAGCAGCCCCGAAGGTCGCGCCGCAATCCATCAGGCCACTCGCGCGTTCCTTCCCACCAACTCAACCCTCAACCTACTTGTCAATAATGCCGGCGTGGCCCCAAAAATCCGCGCCGACCTCCTCGAAACTTCCGAAGAATCCTATGACTATGTCGTCGATACCAACTTGAAAGGGGTGTTTTTCCTCACTCAACTCTTCGCCCGCGATATGGTCGCCGCCAAAAAAACTACCGCGAGCTTTAGCGGGGCCATCATCAATATCACGTCGATCTCAGCCACGGTCGTGAGCATTAACCGCGGGGAATACTGCATCGCTAAAGCGGGCTTGAGCATGCTCTCGCAACTATTCGCCAGCCGGCTCGGCGCGGAAAATATTCCTGTGTATGAGGTCCGCCCTGGGGTAATCAAAACTGACATGACTTCTGGCGTAACGGCCAAGTATGATAAATTAATCGCAGAAGGCCTATGCGTGCAATCCCGCTGGGGTGTGCCCGACGATATCGGCCGAGCCGTCGCCGCCCTCGCCCGCGGCGATTTCCCTTTCAGCACCGGTCAGGTTATTATGGTCGACGGCGGCCTCACGATGCCTCGGCTATAAAACCTAGCCGGGCTTCCAATTCAGTTCAGGAAGATCATTATTAAGTCCCCCTCGAGTGACCGTTCAATCGGTGATAGCCTGATTTAATTGTAGAATTCATCATACCCCATAGCTCCCACTACCCCATGAAAATTAACTGCTTCTCAATAAAGTCTTTTACTTTAGCGCTGACCCTCGGGCTCAGCTATGCGAGCGGCCCATCTCTCGTGGCTGCCGAAATAAGCACCCCGGCCGCGATCAGCCTAGCCGGCACTTTCTCCGGACGCTGGCTGGGCCAAAATGAAATGGGCGGCGACCTACGCTTTAAATTCAGCCCAGGGACTGATGCCCCTTGGACCGCTGAGGTGCTTTTTGTTTACGAAGGGACCGACGTCCACGCTCAAACCCAATCTGTTCAGATAAATGGCAACAAAGTTGAGGTGGTGATTGCTTGGGAAATTCAAGGCACCGCCGCCTCGACCACCCTAACCGGCATGCTGTCCGGGCAAGCCATCGAGGGCACCTATAAGAGCACGGCCGCTGAAGAGCCAGCCACTGGTAAATGGAAAGTCACCCGCGGTTAATTTTTCAGAATCAATTCTAATGAAAAAGCGGGTGGCGATTATCGGGGGAGGTCTCTCCGGCCTCTCCACCGCCGCACACCTGCTGCTTGCCGCACCTGAACATTATTCGATCGAACTATTTGAAGGCGCACCTTTTCTCGGCGGCCAATGCGCCTCTTGGCTAGATGCTAAAGGCCGACCAGTAGAAACCGGCATCCACCTCGATTTCCCCTGGTACCACAACAAGGACGCCCTATTTGTCGCAATCGGCCGTCCACTGCCGCTCAAGGAAACGGATGGGAATTATTATGTCTGCAATGGTGCGACTGGTAAAATTGACACCCTCTCAGCTGGAAAATCAGTCTTCAAAACTCTGCGAGGCTTAGCCACCTTCCCCGGCCTATCGCCACGCGAAAGATTGCAGCTCACGGGCTTGATTTGGCGGATCATGCGCATGGATGATCGCACGGCCGAATCTTTCGATCACCTCTCTGTAGAGAAATTTCTCGACACCCAAAAAGCTAGCCCTGCCATCAAACACCAACTCGCCCTGGAAGCCGTCACGATCCAAGGACTGCGCCCTGAAGATGCGAGCGCCGCCTCTTTTATTAAGTTCCTCCGCACGATGTATGGCAGCATGGGTAAATTTGATACTGCTTTTTTTGGGGCCCCACTGAGTGACGCTTTAATCAATCCGCTGGCTGAATTCATCACCTCACGCGGCGGCCAGATCCATCTTGGACGCGCCGCTAAAGCAGTCACACGGGGACCGGCAGGCTCCCTCCACCTCCTAACCTCCAATCAGCAGGTCGATCAATTTGATCACGTAATCTTTGCCATCCCCGGCTATGCCGTGCCCCCGCTCTTACCAGTTGAGCTTCAGGCGCAGCCCCCTTTTGCTCCCCTCACCCGATTAAGCGAAACCCCCATCATCACCATAACGCTTTGGTATGACGCCCCCGTATTCCAAGACGGGAATGTTTATATCTCTCAGCGGGATCGAACGCATGGTCCAATCTTTGATGCAGTCGCCGATAAAGCCCATCATTGGAAAGATTGGCCAGGTCTGAAGGCCAAAGGCAGTATTCTGCAGGTCTTAATTGATGCAGCCGATGATGTCGCCCACCTCACTGATACAGAACTCATCGATCAGTCCCTCCAAGATCTGGCGCGCTTCTTTCCTCGCTGCGCAGAAAAAAAACCCATCGATGCAACTATTCTGCGACTGAAGAATACTTATTGCGGTACCCGCCCTGGTTTCTGGTCACATATCCCGCGCCAACACCACACCAGCATTACCGGCCTGTGGCTGGCCGGTGATTACACGGATGGAGTCTATCACTACGGGATGGAATCGGCCGTGATCTCAGGCAAAGCCGTGGCGAATCATATTCTCCAAGAGATTAATCACGCCGGGTTTGAAATTCTACACCCCGATTACTTGCCGTTTGTCCACCCCTAGTTGATCCAGATATTTATCACACCCAGCGATCGCCGCGCCCCAGCGAAAACGGAATATGAGAGTATTAAACCATATAAAGCTCTACATGAACACGGTCACTCGCAGTAAGACTGCTCATCGCCCTCGCTAACCATCGATTGAATCTACCCCACCTGCCAGAAAACCCTTTAGACCTACCATGCTATCACGTCTCTTTATCGCGCCATGGCTGTGTTTCATTTTAATTTCTACTGCGCCCGCTTTTCAATTTTCAGCCTACGCCGCGGACGAAACTGAGCACACCAAAGCCTCACCCTATGCGTTAGGTAAAAAAACGCCTGACGGCCTCGGTCTTTATTATTTTGGCCGCGAAATCGCTCACTACATGACACATGTAGGAGCACCTTGGCTGGATCGCCCGGAACGCGATGCCGAAGAGCGCCCCGATCTTCTTCTCGCAGCTCTGGCCCTCAAACCAGGCGATATTGTAGCCGACCTTGGTTGTGGTTCTGGTTATTTTAGCTGGCGACTGGCCCAGGCTGTTGGACCCAACGGTCTCGTCTACGGCGTAGAAATTCAGCCGGAAATGCTCGCGTTGCTTAATGCGCAGATGAAAAACCGCCAGATTACCAATGTGATCGGAATTATCGGCAGCACTGACAATCCGCATCTCCCCCAATCTGTCGACTTAGCCATCATGATCGATGTCTACCACGAGTGTAGTCGCCCAGCTGAATATATAGCCGCTGTATGCCGCACCTTGAAGCCAAACGGCCGTTTGGTTTTAGTGGAATACCGCAGAGAGGACCCCCAAGTCCCGATCAAAATCATCCATAAAATGACCGAAGCTCAGATCCGACTTGAAATGTCGGTCCAGCAACTGGAATACGTAAAAACCGTCAAATCACTGCCGCGACAGCACCTGATTATTTTCAAAAAATCTCCTAGTCGATATACCGAATAACGCACGCGGCACTTTGTGATCGATTTTCCCGGCAGATAAATCTCTAAGGCACGAATACTATTCACCCATCGCGAGTAGGACTGCCTCAATCAAATGGGATAAGCATGGTGCCGCTCCAATAACTAGATGCCTCAACTAATCGACGGCATGCCCAGTTGTCCGGCCCGAGTTATTAGAATAACGTGATCACTTATATTCCAAC
>CAIVJE010000023.1 GCA_903906135.1 uncultured Verrucomicrobiota bacterium
GTGATGACGGTTTGAAAATTCAACAAGGCCTCCAACCTGCCTTGCGCAATCTCGGCTTGGTAAGGGGTGTAGGCGGTGTACCAACCGGGATTTTCTAGAATATTACGCTGAATAACGCCCGGCACTTTGGTGTCGTAGTAGCCCATGCCGATATAACTGCGGAAGATTTTATTTTTACTCGCGATCGTGCGGAGTTCGGCGAGGGCTTCAGTTTCACTGGCGGCGGCGGGTAGCCGCAGCGGGCGTTTGAGACGAATCTTCGGCGGGACCGCGGCGTCGGCGAGAGCCTCGACGGAATCATAGCCGACGATCTTAAGCATCGCATCGATTTCGGCGGCCGGTGAGCCGGTGTGACGGCGTTCAAAAGTGTCGAGCGGGGCGAGCAGATCACGGTGAGAAGCCATGGGACCAAACGTAGGTGGGGGCGGAAGTGGCGCAACTGCGATTTGGGTCCGCGGTGGTAGCATAAGCGCTAGTGGGCGAGGTATCAGCGGGGGCTTATTCTCGTGGGCTAGAAAGATGGCGCTGGCTTGCAGGCGATGCCAGCAAGCGCCAGTGCTTAAGCACCTGCGAGCAGGTTCCTCATGACGGCCCTTCCCGATTTCAACTCCAAGCCCGCCCGCGCCGCCTACATTGGCCAGCAACTCGCGGCGTTATATCCCGAGACGCCCATCCCGCTGGACCACTCCGATGCGTATACTCTTTTAGTCGCAGTGCTGCTCTCGGCGCAGTGCACGGATAAACGCGTTAATTTAGTTACGCCGCCGCTCTGGGCGCTGGCCAATACCCCTGCGGCCATGGCGCAGGTCTCGGTAGCGCAAATCCAAGCGATCATTCGGCCGTGTGGGTTATCGCCCCAAAAGGCGAAGGCGATTGCGGGCCTCTCGCGCATCTTGCTTGAGCAACATGCGGGTCGCGTGCCCCAGACCTTTGCGGAGCTCGAGGAGTTGCCGGGGGTTGGGCACAAGACCGCCTCGGTTGTGATGAGTCAGGCTTTCGGTGTGCCGGCCTTTCCGGTGGACACGCACATTCACCGTCTGGCGCAACGGTGGAAGTTAACGAATGGGCGCAACGTCGTGCAGACGGAGGTTGATTTGAAACAGCTTTTTGCCCCCGAGCAGTGGAATCAGCTGCATCTGCGGATGATATTTTATGGCCGGGAGCACTGCACCGCGCGCGGTTGCGACGGAACGATCTGTGGGATTTGTCAGACACTTTTCCCTGAGAGGAAACGGGCCGTGCGGACGAAAAAATAAAACAAGGTTGATTCGCATCGGAGGGCCGTTAACCGTCTGCCTCCCCTTGGGGACTCATAGCTCAGTTGGTTAGAGCACCTGCTTCACACGCAGGGGGTCACTGGTTCGAGTCCAGTTGAGTCCACCATTTTAAGGGCGAGTGATTGCAGAAGCTTTAAGAATCGTGCTCGCCCGTTCGCTGGGGATTAGTCAAGTTGGGTCAACCTTTTGCTCGGGTGATGGAATGGCAGACATGCGGGTCTTAGAAGCCCGTGCCGTAAGGCGTGCAGGTTCGAGTCCTGTCCCGAGCACCACTTTCTGGTCTGAAGCGAGCGGCGGCAGGTGGCTTGACCCGGACCCGCGGCTCTCGCGATACTCCGCCGATGAGTCAGACCACGTCCGCCCCACTTTCTAATCAAGCTGAGCCCGTCCCCGGCGCGGTTTTGCAGGTGCTGCTGACGTTGAGTGCGGCGCACATGCTCAACGATATTTTGCAGGCCTTGCTGCCGGCTATTTATCCACTGCTAAAGGATTCCTATCATCTGAGCTTCACTCAAATCGGGCTGATCAGTCTGACCTATCAAGTAACCGGCTCATTGCTGCAGCCCGTCGTGGGTTTCTACACCGATCGTCGGCCCAAGCCGTACTCATTGCCGATTGGCATGACGGTGACGTTGATCGGTTTGATTGTGCTCTCACAGGCTAATAGTTTTGCGCTCCTCTGTGCTTCCGCCGCGACGGTGGGTATTGGCTCTTCAATTTTCCATCCGGAGGCCTCCCGCGTGGCCCGCATGGCCTCGGGCGGTCAACATGGCTTCGCCCAATCACTTTTTCAGGTGGGAGGAAATTTCGGTACGTCGCTCGGACCGCTGTTAGCTGCCGCCATTATCATCCCCCGTGGGCAGGGGCATATTTTGTGGTTCACCGGATTGGCCATAATCGGGATCATGATTTTAACCCGCATCGGTGGTTGGTATCAGCGAAATCTGGCCCGGTTAGTCACAAA
>CAIVJE010000024.1 GCA_903906135.1 uncultured Verrucomicrobiota bacterium
ACTTTCCTGGATTGTAAGGTCCGTGGCTTGCCCCTGCCGCAGCCCACCAAATTTATCCCTATCGAGCAGATCATGACGGTCATGCCGATCCAGCCGCCCTTTCTTTTTCTCGGCGAGGCGACCGTGGGTGCGCATGGTGCCAACGCTAAGTACAAGATCAGCGGGCAGGAATTCTTTCTCCAAGGCCATTTTAAGGATAATCCCGTATTACCTGCCTCCATTATGTTAGAGGCGCTTGGGCAACTCGCCGTACTTTTTCTCCTCGAGGGGCAAGTGGGCGAAGCCGGCAAGGTCGTGGATCCGAAGATGATTTTCTTCACTTCGTGTGAAGGTGTGCGCTGTCATCGGATGTGTCGCCCTGGCGATGTCCTCAACTTATCAATTAAGCCAAAACGCTTGAAGGCGCCGCTGGCCACGTTCGAAGGTCAGATTCGCGTTGGTCAGGAAAAAGCGGCGATTGCTGAAGAAATCACGCTCACGTTTGGCTTTGCCGACGCCGTTGCTCAGCCTGTCCCGCAAGCCGAACCCGCCGCTATTTTGGACGCCCCTAATAAGGCGGTCATCAACGCCTGAGCCGGCGGGACTTGGTCGACGTGCGGCGGTGGTTGACCGTCTGATTAAAAACGTTTTTATACGCACCAAGGCGGTCTTGGCTAATCGAGCGCCAGGTGCGTTTTAATTAATATGCGGAAAGTTTACATTACTGGGGTCGGTTTTATTACCAGCATAGGCAATGATGCGGCCACTGTTTCTGATAGTTTACGGGAATTGCGGCATGGGATAGTTCAATATCAGCCGTTTCAAAAAGCCGATGTGCCGGTCAAAGTGGCTGCGCCGATTCGCGATTTTATTACAGATACCACTGAGGCGGAGGATTGGGTTTTCCCGGCGCGTTACAACATACGGCGGGAAGTTCTTCGGGGTATGGCTCCCCATGGCGTTTATACGTACTGTGCGATGCAGCAAGCGGTGGAGGATGCTAAATTATCAGAAGGTGATTACTCTAATCCCCAAACAGGCTTATACGCGGCTTCGGGCGGCTCGCCTTTCTTATTAGGTCATTATTTAGAGCGGATGCGGAAGTATGGCGTGATGCGCTGTCAGCCGCTCGGGGTTGTCGCCTCAATTTCCGGCACAGTTAATTTCAACCTTGTTTCGCAATTTAAAATCAAGGGGGCTTCCACGGGATTTTCATCGGCCTGCGCCTCCTCGGCTCATGCGATGGGTTTTGCCTACGATGAAATTGCGCTCGGTCGGCAGAAGCGGATGTTTGTGGTGGGGGGTGAGGACGGTAACGGAGAGAGCATTTTGCCTTTTGCGGGCATGCGCGCGCTCTCTCTGCAATCTGACCCCGCCCTCGCCTCGCGGCCCTTTGATGTGGCGCGGGATGGTTTTGTCGGCACGGGTGGCGGGGCTGTCTTGGTCCTTGAAAGTGAGGAGGAAGTTGAGCGCCGCGGGGCCAAAATTTACTGTGAGCTCGCGGGTTGGGGGCAAGGATCAGATGGACACAATGTGGCTATTTCTCACCCCGAGGGAGCCGGGCTGCAGCTCGCGATTGAAAATGCGCTCCGCTCTTCTGGGGTAGAGGCAGACGAGGTAGATTATATTAATGCGCACGCTACCTCGACCCCGATTGGGGATATTTCAGAAGCTAAAGCCATTCTGGCTATTTTTAAAAATAATCTAGCGCGCACAGCCATCAGCAGCACCAAGGCGCTCACTGGTCATGGGCTTTCCATGGCTGGCGCGATGGAGGCTGGTTTTTGTGCATTGGCGATTAAGGAAGGGTTTATGCCTGGATCGGCCCATATCACAAAAATCGATCCCGCCTGCGCGGGCCTCAATATTATCCGGGCGACTTTGCCGCAGCGCCCTCAGGTGGTGCTGAGCAACAGTTGCGGCTTCGGTGGAGCTAATGTCTGTTTGGTCTTTCGTGCGGTCTAACGCATGAGCGCCGCTCGCCTTTCGACCCACTATCGCACCGCCTTTGTGACGGGGGCCAGCACGGGACTGGGTCGCGCCTTTGCGGATATGTTGCTGGCGCAGGGCGTGGAAGTTTGGGGCACTGCCCGCGATACAATTCGTCTGCCGGCGCGGCCGGGCTTTCATGCGGTTGCGCTCGAGCTGGGTGATGGTTCCGCTGCTGAAGCGATATTTCTTGCGGCCGAACAGTCCGCGGGGGGCTTTGATATCGTGATTAACAATGCTGGCTTTGGCGCGTTTGGGGCTTTCGCTCACACTGAGTTTTCGGTCTGGGAAGAACAACTTCGGCTGATGTTAGTTAATACGGCGCGGCTCAGTCATGTCGCCCTGCGCGGTATGCTGGCGCGCCGGCGTGGGGCGCTGGTTAATATTTCATCCATTGCGGGTGAATTTGGGATGCCCTATCAGGCCATCTATAATGTGACCAAGGCGGGTCTCTCGGCCCTCAACGAAAGCTTGATGTATGAGTTGGCTGGCACCGGCGTTATCATGATCGATTTTCGGCCAGGTGATTATCGGACTGATTTTGAGGGTTCGGTGCGCCGCCCTGAGCAAGCGGCTGGTTTGGCTCATGACACGATCAACCTCGCTCGGATGAGCCGCGCGTGGGCCTCTTTTGTGGCCCTCATGCGGTCAGGTCCCGCGCCGGCCCATGCGGCGGAGTCATTGCGCCGGACCTTGCTGCGCGGTCGGAGTGGCACGGTGCGGACGGGCCGTTTTTTCCAGGCTCACCTCGGGCCCTTTTTGGCCCGCTTTGGTTCTTTGGCTTTCAGGCGTAAGGTGCAGGCAAAATATTTTGGACTCTAAAGTTGCGGAATTCCTTTTAGCTGATGCGCTGGCTCTCTTTGTTGGATAGTATTTCGCTTTTATAAATCATGGCTCGCGTTCGCATCCTCGTCCTTACTTCCAGCACTGGCGCTGGACATGATACGCGGGCGCAGGCTTTTGCCGAGTGGTGCTTTGAGCTTTATCGGCACGAGGTCGACGTGCGCATTGAGCAGATGCTCGAGAAGTCCTCCGGATTTTTTAGTGCGGGCGTACGTTTTTATAATTGGATTCAGAAGAAATCGCCCTGGGTGCATAAGGCATTTTATCTTTTTGTAGAGTTGCTGAGTTTGCTGAATCGGCGGACGGTTACCTTTGGGCGTGCTTATTATGAATCGGTGCTGCGGGAATATCAGCCGCATCTCGTGTTCAGCGTGCATGATTGTTTGAATCGGGGTTATTTTCAATTAGCCAAAAATATTTTAGGATCCGAGCGGGTGCGCTGTGCCACTTACTGCGGCGAATTTTCCGGTGGTTTTGGCTACAGTATCAATTGGGTAGAACCGAGCGCTGATCTTTATGTTTCGCGGACCGACACCGCCCGCGATTATGCCGTCAAGCTGGGCATGCCGAAGGCGCGCACACAAGTGCGCGGTTACTTGATGCAACCGCGCGCATCGATTGAAGTATTTAACGCTAAAAATCGCGCGGACTATTTATCAGCAGCACTGCATCTGCGGACCGACTTGTTCACGGTCTTCCTCGCCACGGGCGGGAATGGCGCCAACAATCATGTGGAGCTTTTAAGCAAGTTGCTGCCGCATGCCGATAAAATCCAAGCGATCGTGATTTGTGGTAATAATCGCGAGGCCTATAATCAGTTGGTGCATTGGCGCGCGGTTCATCCTGAGCTTAACTGTTTCGTGGATGGTTTCTCGGAGGAAGTGCATCTCCTCATGCAAGTGAGTGATGCCATTGTTACCCGCGGCGGGACCACCACGTGCGCCAAGGCGTTGCATTTTCGCTGTCCCATAATTTTTAACGCCATCGGGGGCATCATGCCGCAAGAAGAATTAACCGTGAAATTTTTTCAACGGGGAGCCGGGGTGGAACGAATTAATAATGCGGCTGATTTTGAGAAGATTATCGACGCTTGGATGGCGGATCGGTCGGTCTACGCTTATCTGCGCAATAATTTTCTTAAATTGCGCTATGAGGAAAATCCTACGGTTTTGATTACCGAGCTGGTTGATTTAGCTCAGCAGGCTGCCGGTACTTCGATCAAGCCAGGACTGTTTTCCCCTAAAGTATTCGAGGCGTAGCATTCTGACTGCTGCTCACCAAGAAACTGGGTTCTATGCCCAGCCGGGTCGGCAGATCGTCTTACCGGCTGATTTTCCTGCTTTCCTGAATCCCGCAATATGCGTTGGCTGATCGTTACCCCGTTCAATGTCTCGTCCCCCTTATATCGCCCTGCTCTTTACGACTTTTCCAAAAGTTTCCGAGACTTTTTTGCAACGTGATGTTTTGGCGCTGCAGGCGCAGGGAATCCGGTTGAAACTTTATTCCTTGTGGGGGGGCGGGGGTGAATTTGCCGGTATGCCTGTGCAGCATTTCCCTAAGTGGCGGTTGCTGCCCTTAATTATATTTACGATTCCCTGGAATTGTCTTCGTCGACCGCGGATCGTGTGGGATCTTTTCGTGGGAGTGTTTACGCGTCGCGCGCCCTCTTGGTTGAATTTCTGGGAAAACAT
>CAIVJE010000025.1 GCA_903906135.1 uncultured Verrucomicrobiota bacterium
CAGCGAACGCGGCCGGGGTCGGCTGCGCCGCGAATTGCTCCACGCGTTCGAAAGACGGCGGCAAGCCAATCAAGGTGAGGTAGGCCCGCCGCACGAGCGTGCGCGGATCGGCCGGTGGATTAGGCGTTAGGCCCTCGTGAACAAGTTGCGCCTGCACGAATTGGTCGATCGCATTAAGCTGAGACGACGCATTGGGCAACACCGGCACTGACGGAGAAATGATCGGTTGATAAGCCCAATGCGACCGCGCTTCGGCAGGGGTCATCGCGATAATTTTTGCCCCTGTAGCGGCGGGCGTGGTGACGCGCGGATCAGGGGCTCCCCGCCGCACCCACTCAGTCAAAATCTCAATAGCCGGAGCGCTGAGCGGTTGCTTCGGGGGCATCTGAAGATCTTCGTTCTTATAATGAATGGCCTCGATGAGCAGGCTGGTGTCCGGATGCCCCGGAACGATGACCGCCCCACTCTCCCCACCGGTCTGCCAGCCCGGCTGCGAATCGAGTCGCAAGCCGGCCTTTTGCTTTTTTTCCCCATGACACTCGTAGCAGTGATCAGCGAGCAGCGGACGAACCTTGTTCTCGAAAAAGATCAAATTGTCGGCCGCATGATCCAGCGGTGGCGCACCTATTGGTGACGCCGAGTCAGCTGCGTGAGCGCCGCCCACGAACACCATAAAAACAACTGCGATGAGAGAAAAATAACTCAAAGAAAACTGGATTCCTCGGCAGGATGCGGCTCATTTCTAAAAAATCAACCCCCGCCTGAGTCGTCCGGTGACCGCGCATACCCCGCCAAGACTGCCCCGTTTGCAGTGACAATTGGTTAAAAATAAATTCCTCTTTCTTTCTCCACGCTCGCCGATCGTCGCCATGAATTATCCCACCCGCATGCTGATTGCCTTTCTAGCGCTGGCCACTGCTCTGAGCAGTTTTCCGGCGGAGGTTCAGCTTGCGCCCCTCTTCAACGGGCGAGATCTCACTCACTTCAAGGCGGCGAGCTCCGCCGCATTTTGGCGCGCTGAAAACGGCGTGCTGATCGGCGAGAACGATGCCGCCCTGACGGGTAACTATCTCTGGACGGAAAAATCCTACCGCGACTTTGTGCTTGAATTTGAGGTGCGCTGGATCGCCACCACCGCCCGCGGCGTTGATACGGGACTGGAAATGCGCAGCCCCAAACTCCAACTCCAGCTCGGTATCTCGGGCAGCCTGCGGGTGGATATGTCTGGCTCATTTTACACCGGCGGCAAACCCGCCTACCCGGCAGCTGGTCAGGCCAAAGAGGCCAAAAAAATTATGAAGCCTGAGGGGGCATGGAATACCTTTCGCATCCAAGCCAAGGGCCCCACGTTCACTTGCTGGATCAACGGCTTAAAAGCCTCAGAATACACTAACGCCAAATTTTCCGGGCCCGCGCCCCTCGGTTTCCAAATTCATCCCGGCGTCGTGATGAAATGTGAGTACCGCAACATCCGCCTCGCTGAACTGTGAGCAACGAGCCACGCCCAGCGCTCGGGAGATAATCTAACGCCACCAACCCGCACATTTGGTTTGCTCGCTCACGGCGTGGTGGCGGCGCGGATCAGCTCGACCTTCAATGGCGTCCAAGAATTTTCTCCGACCAAGCAATCGCGTAAGACGACAGTGCGATAACCGGGACATGACACGATCACCTGGTGCTTCCCCGGCTTGAGCAGCCGCCAGAGCCGACCAAATCGCGCATCACTGTGCCGGCGGTCTACCATTTCATTTTCAATCGCCGGCAACCAAACTTCGGCGGCCAAAGGCTGGCCGCTGTGTGCATCCGTTACCTGCACCGCGAGCCCAGGACCAGCGGCGTGTGCGAGCAGGGCCCGAACTCCTTCGAGATTAGCCGCGATAATACCCGGCACCTCAGCCGGCGGAAACAGGTGCGAACCCTTGCCGGTCTCGATGATAAAATCAAAATCCCCGCGCCGCCCATAAAACCACGGATAGCTTTGGCTCGAGGGTCCACCTGGCGCGATGGCGTAAGTGCCCTGACCGTTCATGGTGCGAATGTGCGCGGCCACATCGGTGGCGATCGACTTGATCACTGCATCATCGGGCGCAGGCAGCCCATGCCAACTCCACGGATAATAAATCACCTCACCCTGACTATGATAAGAAACGGAAAGGAGGAACTGCCGCGTATCCGCCAAATGACGCATCGCACAATTCTCGGCCTCAGAAAAAGGATGCGCGCCGCGATAATTAGACTTCAGCGGATCATCGGTTCCGCCCATGGCCCAATTAAAATCATAGCCGCGATTCACGTCGACCCCCTCTGGGTAAATCCCCGTCACCCCATCGCCGTTCACATCCCGCAAATTCTTCCGCCAACGGGGATCGTGTCCGGAGGTTACCACGTTGTGCCCATCCACATTTACCACCGGCACGAGATAAATTTCCAATGAGTTCATCCATCCCGTGACTTCCTGATCATGCCCATAACCGGCCACTAATTTTTCCATGAGCGCGACCACGATCTCAGCCCCCATCACTTCATCGGAGTGATGACACGCATTAAACAAGACCGCGGGGCGTTCCTGCAGACGCGTCACATCATTGGAAAGGCGGAACGCGTAAATCGGTTGGTGAAATTGCGTAGTCTCCCCGATTTGCAGGCGGGTGATTAACTCGGGATGCGCTTTCGCTAGCTCATCTGCCCGCCGCACAATCTGATCATAACGATGATAGCTCGGATCGAGTTGCAGTTTCTCTCCGTAGAGCGCGCGTTTAATCAGCGTCAGTTTGTCTTGGCTCTCCATCACGACGACTACCTCCAGTCCGTCCAGTTGCATTTGCGCCAACTCTTCGCGCGAAGCGAGGGTCAACACGTTGCCGGCCACGACACTCAGCACGCGTTCGCGATCATAAGAATCAAAAGAAAAACGCCCCGAGCCC
Source organism: uncultured Verrucomicrobiota bacterium (assembly GCA_903906135.1). GTDB lineage: Bacteria > Verrucomicrobiota > Verrucomicrobiia > Opitutales > Opitutaceae > Lacunisphaera. The sequence continues at coordinate 2,925 of CAIVJE010000025.1, forward strand.
GCCTTCACGCCATCGGCCGCAATCAGTGCCTCCGGCGCATGCCGGATCTCCACTAATAACGGACGCACTACTTCCGCGCCGCTGACGATTGCAACTACCGCGAATAATAACCAAGCCATCAGGATTTTCCGCCAATGCATGAGCCGACGAAGCTCACCACTCAGCACTGTAGCAACAGAAAATTCCCCGACGCCTAAACGATCTGCGCTGTCATCCCAACATCACGTGATCCAGCAAACCGTAATCTGATTTTTAGGCAAAGTTGACGTCGCCAAAAAACCTCTAAGCATCCGCTTCATGTCAGTAAATTCCAGCGCTCCTCACCAGAATGTAACGCTCGGTTACCTATTGGGCGGATTGGGCGTGTTGATTTTTGCGATGACGCTACCCATGACGCGACTAGCCGTCGGGAATGTCGCCGACCCGCAACTGAGTCCATTTTTTATCACGGCAGGCCGGGCGGCGGTGGCCGGAATTTTGAGTGCGGGCTATCTTTTGATTATACGAGCGCCAGTCCCCGCCCGCGCCTTGTGGCGAGTGCTCGCTCTGAGTGCCGCTGGCACCGTGGTGGGTTTTCCGTTGGGCCTCGCCATGGCGCTGCGCGAAGTTCCTTCCATGCACGCCGCAGTTATCACGGGACTTTTGCCTTTGGCCACGGCGGTCGGCGGAGCCCTCACCACCAAAAATTATCACTCATTTGGCTTTTGGCTTTGCGCAATCGTGGGCTGCGGCTTGGTGATCGCTTTTGCGTATCATCAGGGCGGTGGCCGCTTAACGGGGGCTGATGGCTGGCTTCTATTTTCAATCTTGTCTGCGGCTATCGGCTACATCGCGGGGGCCCAAGCCTCGACCCGAATCCCCGCTCCTCAAGTCATTAGCTGGGTGCTGGTCGGATCGCTCCCCCTGACCATGCCGGTGATGTTATATTGGTGGCCCAGCGCATCAATTCATACCACCGCTTGGATTGGCTTTGGTTATGTATCCTTATTTTCGATGTGGATCGGATTTTTTGCGTGGTACCGCGGCCTCGTCTTGGGCGGGGTCGTTCGCGTCAGCCAAGTGCAATTACTGCAGCCGTTCTTATCCTTACTCCTCGCAGTTCCCATTCTCGGGGAACGCTTGGATCCACTCACCATCGGCTTCTCGCTCTTGATTCTCAGCATCGTAGCGATCGGTCGTTGGCTACCGTGAACTTTTTCGCCGGCGCCCGAACAAATCAACTGCCGCTACCCACCCAGCCCGCCGGGCCATTAAAAGCCAACCCTGCCTACGGCTTTTTCTTAAAACCCCAGATCAGCCAACCCGCCAAGGTCACCAGTAAAATCAGCCACCAAAAATAGCGCAGCTCCCGCGCGCCCATTTCCGCGAAGGCCAGCGCCCGCGGGAAAAACGCCAATAAGCCCGCAAACACCGCGATCAAGACGCCCGCGCGGAGGGCAGCGCGCAATCGGGGGTTCATGGTCTGGCCGGCTGCTCGATCCCGCCCAAAGGCAATAACAGGCCCGGGCCGGAGTTGTTTGGATCAGCCGGTACGACGAGCGGAGACTTGCCATTCCATTTCTCGACGATTTGCAGGCGAAGGTAGGCCGGATTAAGCTTCAAAGCTTCACCGCGCACGCGAATGGCCTTAGCTTCTCCCTCCGCCCGAATCACGGCGGTGTTGGCCTCCACTTGCGTTTGCACCTGTGTGAAGCGCGCCCGCGCGGCTTCTTGTTCGGCCACCATCTTGGCTTCAATGGCGGTTTCGAGCTCCTTGGACAAATGGATGTCGCGAATGACAATATCTTCCACCGTGAGCATTTCACCAATCTTCAAGCGCGCGGCGATGATGGCTTTCGCTTTTACTTCATCACGGCCCTTGACGATCTGCTCGGCCGAGAGCACCGCGGTGACTTCTTTCATGGCTTCCTGCACGCGCGGGGCGATGAGACTGTCAAACGGGTCGCCGGCGAATTCCCGGAAAATCTGGACCACCGACGACTCAGGCACGCGATACAGCACGCGCACTTCGAGGGAAACCTGTTGCAGGTCGGAGGAAAAGCAATCCGCGCGCAACCCTACCGTGCGTTGCTGGATCACCACGGGAACGATGCGCGTGATGAACGGGGTGCGAAAGCCGAAGCCTTCTGGCAGGAATTGATCCGAGGCTTTGCCGAGGGTGATCATTACCCCGCGCGTGCCGGGCTCGATGATGTAACTGGAGGCCCCGCCCAGCACCACAAGCGCAAAGCCCACTAGGCCAACGGCGATCAGTTTCGGCATAAAGGGCGGAAGCGAGGCGTCGGAGTTGCCCCAATTGGGCGAACGAGATGAGTGGTCTGACATGGTATTCCTTAATTCTTATTACGACGATTTTGAAGGTCGGGCAGGGTCAACATGACGTTGCCGCCACTGCCAATGATTTGGGGCGGCACGCCGTCCCAGCGATCGACAATTTGCAATTCAACGAACGCCGGATTCTCCCGGAGCGCCTCGCCGCGGATGACAATGGATTTGGCCTCACCCGTGGCCTTAATCACCATGGTGTCAGCTTCAATTTGTGCGCGTTGCTGCGTGAATTTAGCCTTCGAGGCTTCTTGTTCCTGCACCATCTTTTGCTCAATGGCTCCTTCGAGTTCCTTCGTGAGCGCGATGTCTTCCACGACAATATCCTCGATGACTAATAAGGTGCCGAGTTTGGCGCGGGCCAATTCGAGCGCGCGGGCTTTGATGAGTTCGCGGCTCTTGACGATCTGTTCCGCGCTCTGCTGGGCGGCCGCTTCCTTCAAGCCCTCCTGGACACGAGGCGCAATGAGGGTCTCGAAGGCTTCTCCACGGTAACCTTGAAACAATTTCACCACGGACGCTTCCGGAATTCGATACAGCACGCGCAACATGACCGAAACCTGCTGGAGATCCGACGAATAACATTCGGCTTTTTCCTGCGAAGTCTGCTGCCGGATGGAAACAGGGTAAATCTTGGTGACGAGCGGCACCTTGAATCCGAATCCCTCGGGCTTAAAAGCGGGCGAAACTTCCCCAAGCGTCACCTCCACGCCCCGGTAACCGGGCTGGATGACGTACGTCCCAGAGGACGCCATGATGATCGCCACGAAAACAAGGAGCGCAATTCCGGTTAGTCTGGCAAGGGCTTGAGGGCTCATAATGGTTAGTCTGTTGCTAATGGCTGGGCTGAATGGTGAGCAATCAAAAAATGATCAGTCAGGCTTCCCGCCAGCGGTGAGCCGCGCAACCCCGCCTAAACATCGGGGAGATCGAGATCCGTACGCACTGCGGCTAGAACCGTAGTTATCGCCGCGCGATCCGCGTAATTTAACGCGGATGCCACGGCGAGGAATAGGGTCATCGGCTGGCGATAAAATGGCCCCGGCTCGTTCTCTTCACCCACGCCAGGGGCGGTCAGTCTCATGCTTAAAATGGATCACCCCGCGCTTCGGGGAAAAAACCGCTCCGCTGGACAAATAATTCATGATTGAAATTAAATCTGCCCTCACGCGGAGGCGTAAGCACGGACTTCGATAATTCGCGCATGATCAAGACCGTTTGTAGCCGTTACCGTAATGCGCAACGCCGTTACGACCATCGCTGCTGGTAAATCATGCACCCTGCGCCGCTGATAATTATGCGCTACCTGCAATATTTTACCCCAACCAGCAGGGCCCTCTCCCTCCAGCAGGTAATCTTTCACGGTCTCGTTCTGTGGGCGGCCCCATTGCATCGAAGCCGCAAATCCATCGGCTTGGGTCAGTGTCAAGTGGCGGTGCAGACCGGTATCGAAAATCAAAATTATTTTCTCTAACGATACCGCCTGGGACCAACGGACCTCCAGCCACGCCGGCAGGCCCGCACTCGGTGCACTCATCCAGCGGTGCAAACCAGCGGACGCACGGTCCGGCGGCGCACACGTGATATGATTTTCCGGACTGGCCCCAGTCTCCAGATTCTTGATTACCTCGTTCCACATATTGCCCTGTAAATCTTGCGGTTGCTTCAATGGGCGACCGTGGACAGCGCGAGTCTGTCCGCTCCGAATCTGCTCAGCCTCTGCGCCTAACTGCGCGCTCGAAGCGTTAATCTGCTGAGCGGCACGAACCAGATCATCCGGATCCTCATTTTTAACTCCGATGAGATAACAATCGTCCTTCAACAGTTGCTGCTGGATTGCGCGCTGCAGGTCGACTTGATCCGTCGCTACGACCGGGGTAACTCCTGCGCGAAACGCCAAGGCCGCGGCCGTACCCACGCCTTGCCCCACCACGGCACAAGTCGCCATGACCCGCGTCGAGGCAAATGCGATGTGCGTCGCCGAGATATTTCGCCCAGCAAACATGAGATTCGCCGGACCTGAGGATACGCACGCGCGCAACGGGATATCATAGAGATAGGGCAAATGCCGTTGCTCACAGGGTGGCAGCTCCGGTGCATCAACTCCCTCCGGAGGATGCGTATCGATCGGCCAACCGCCATAGGCGATCGCATCGCCGAACCCTGCAGATAAAAAAACATCGGCTTCGGTCAGAATATAGCGCCCGATAAATCGACGACTCTCTCGCTTACCGGGCAAAAACCCAAACCATTCTAAGGCCCAATTCTGGACGTCTAAGCCCGACTCGTTTTTGATATAATTCCACACACCGAGAGTAATCGCGAGTAATTCGTCGCGAATCCGCTCGTTGTCTTTGATCGTATCAAGACACCCTCCCCACTCGGCCCACCAGTAACCGTATTCGAGTCCGAGGTCCGATCCTGCTTTACCGAAAGGCCGCAATTTAAAATCTGCCGCGGTGAATTTCCTCACCCAGGGAGGTGCCGTGAATGGCATGGGGCGATCATGCTTGCGAGCCTGATAGAGAATGGTTGAGCCGAGCGTGCGGCGGTCGGCGGTAAGCGGAGCCAAGGTCTCGGCAAACTCACTCTGGCCCTCACGGCCATGTCGAAATGGCGCCCCGGCCTCAACCCCGAGCCGCCCGTCTCCGGTGCAATCGACAAAAATAGTGGCGGCGATGCGAAAACGATCCTCCGTCGACGCACGGGTGGCGGTGACTTGACGGATCAAACCTTCCGCAAGCTCCACGCCGTCAACCACCGTGTTGAGCATCAAGGTGAGATTCGGTTCGCGACGACACTTATCAAAAAGAATCAAATCCATCATCGCCGGGGACCGTTGCGGATTTTGCACGGCAAGATCTAACCG
>CAIVJE010000026.1 GCA_903906135.1 uncultured Verrucomicrobiota bacterium
CTAGATTGTCATGAAGCGGAACTCCGCGCCTTAAAAAAAGGTCAGCCCCCGACGTGGGTTGGAGTTAAATCGGCCGCCTACGCTCATTCGGCCCACGGCAAATTAAATTGTATCGAGTGTCACGCAACAATTACGCAAACACCGCACGATAGTCAATTACCAGCGGTGGACTGCACGGGCTGTCATGACAAGTTGCGGGTGACCCATGTTTTCCATTCTCGTTTGGCGCTAAAGCCATTACCGGTTGGACTAGATACTGCGTGTAGTGAATGCCATGACAGCCATGAGACGGTGGCGGTGAAACAACCGGCGTTTGCTTTCAATGGGCCTGGTCAAGGCGTCGCTTGTCGGCGGTGCCATGAATCGGCGGGTAAAGATTATTTGGCTTCCGCTCATGCCGTGAGTTTGCCGAATACCGATCGGACCACCCCGGATTGTTTGGGGTGTCATCAAAAATCAGTCGCTCGCCAAAGTCTGGGACAATCCCTTGGGCAATTAAAAATTGCCCAAGCAAAACTTTGCGAAGCGTGTCACGTGGGCAACGCGACGGTCGCGACTCAATCGAATCTCGGCGCAAAATTTGTCGCGAGTTTTGATCATTCCGTTCACGGCGCCGCTCTTCAAGCAGGCAAGGATGCCGCGGCGGGATGCGTCGATTGTCACGGCGCCCATGCCATGAATAAGGCGGCCGTCACTGGAGCGCGGATCAGCCGAATTCGGGTCACCGAAACGTGCGCCAAGTGCCACCCCGTTCAAGCTCAGGAATACGGGAGCAGCGTTCACGCTGTGGCCTTACTTAAAGGAAATCTTGATTCGGCCGGTTGTACGAATTGTCACGGCGAACATGATATCAAGTTGCATACGGATCCAACGGCGCGAATCCACCAGACTAATTTAGCGCAAGAGGTCTGCGCTGAGTGTCATGCTTCCGTGCGACTGACGCGTCGGTATGGCTTGGCGAGTGATACCTTTAAAACCTTTGCCGACAGCTATCACGGGCTGGCGGTCCGTGGGGGGGCGGTGGAAGTTGTCAACTGCGCGAGTTGTCATGGAACGCATGCGATTAAATCACAAAATGACCCCACTTCGAGCGTCCACAAAGTAAATCTCGCGAAAACCTGTGGGGCCTGCCATCCGGGCGCCAACACGCGCTTCACGATTGGAGCCGTCCATGCGAGTGAAGCCCAGCGTGAGGCCGCCCCGTGGTTGTATTGGGTGGCCAATTTTTATGTCGCGCTGATTATTGCCGTGGTCGGTGGCATGGTTCTGCACAACCTCTTGGATTTTATTAAGAAGGCGCGCCATAAGCTCGCGGTGCAAAAGGGCGAGGTGGTCGTGCCGCCAGTAGCTCATCGACTTTATTTGCGCATGACGGTGAACGAACGGTGGCAGCATGCCGTCTTAGTGCTCAGCTTTACCGCGTTGGTGGTGACCGGATTTATGCTTCGTTATCCTGAGGCGTGGTGGGTCGTCGGCATCCGCCAGCTCAGTACTCAGGCTTTCGCATGGCGGGGAGTCGCTCATCGTATCGCGAGTGTGTTGATGCTCGGCGCTGGCGTTTGGCACATCGCCTATCTGGTTTTCACGCTGGCGGGCCGAAAACTCTTCCAAGAAATGTTACCTCGCTGGCGGGATCTCACGGATCCGTGGGCAGTTTTAAAATTTAATTTAGGGTGGGCTGCGCACAAGCCGGCGTTTGGACGTTTCTGCTACATTGAAAAAGCCGAATATTGGGCGATGGCCTGGGGGACGATCCTGATGACAGTGACGGGGATAATTTTGTGGTTTGATAACGCCTCCATGGGGTACCTCACTAAAATGGGTTTCGATATCGCGCGCTTGATTCATTTTTATGAAGCAGTGCTCGCGACGTTGGCCATCATCGTCTGGCACTTCTATTTCGTGATTTTTAATCCGGATGTCTATCCCATGAATCTTGCCTGGTTGACGGGGCGGATGTCGGAGGAGGAAATGCGCGAAGAACATCCGGCCCAACTCGCGGAAATGAAAGCGATTGAGGAAGCCAAGGCGCTGGAGGCGGAAAAGCAGAAATTGGCAAAGTAGAAAATGGAGCACGGGAGCGGCCAATACTGGTGCCACCTCTCTGCGCTGACGGGGGGGCAAGATACGCTGAGGGAGCAGCAAGGGCTGCGCAGTCGGGGCAGTCTTAATCACGTATACTCGCGACCATGAGACTTGCCGCTATTGAAAAAATGCAGCTCGCGCGCTGGCTGTTCGGTCTCGCCTTATTTTTTCCAAGTTTTACGAGTGAGGCAGCATCAATAGCTTCACCCGTAGCCGCGAAGCCATTCCCCAACAGTGAATGTCTCGATTGTCACGAGGCCGAATTTAAACCACGCAAAAAAGGCCAACCGGCAGAGTGGATTGGCATCCAACTCGCGCCTTATGCCGCCTCCGTGCACGGCAAACTTAATTGCGTCGATTGTCACCAGGGCATCTCGGAGACCCCGCATACCTCGAAATTGCCTCCCGCGCAGTGCGCAAGTTGTCACGAGAAAGCAGCGGGGCAATATGCGAAAAGCATTCACGGTATAAGTCATCAAATGGGGGCCTCCGATGCGGCTTCCTGTGCCAGTTGTCATGGCACGCACGCCATGGTGCCAGTGAAGCAGGCGGACTCGCCGGTATTTAAACTCAATTTACCAAAGACGTGTTCAACTTGTCATGATAACGCCAAGCTGACCCAAGCTTATCGTATGGGGAAAACGGATGCGGCGAGTCATTACCTCGATAGTATTCATGGTCGCGCGCTGGTTAAGATGGGGCTCGTCGTGGCGCCTTCCTGCAATGATTGCCATGGCGTCCATGATATCAAACGCAGCATTGATAAGGATTCGCATTCCAATCATGCGAATATTGCGAAGTCTTGCGGTAAATGTCATCTGGGCATCGAGGAAACCTATAACGCGAGTGTCCATGGGCAGCTCCTCGTCAAAGGTGATAAATTGGGCCCGGTCTGCACGGATTGCCATAGTGCCCATGATATTGAAAAACCGGCCACGGCTCATTTCAAAGAGCTGAGTGATCAAAGCTGCGGGAAATGTCACCAAGATCGGCTCGAGCATTACCGCGAAACTTATCACGGCAAAGCCATGGCTTTGGGGCAGCCTAATAAGGCCGCGGACGTCGCTGCCTGTTACGACTGCCACGGTCACCACGATGTATTTCCGGTGACGGACCCGCGCTCCCGTTTATCCAAAGCTAAAATCGTCGACACCTGTGCGCAATGTCATGCGGGGGTTAATCAGCAATTTACCACATATCAGCCGCATGCTGATCCGTTGGACAAGATCAACTATCCTGTGCTGAACAAAGTTTTCTTATTCATGACGGCGCTGTTGATCGGGACGTTTGGCTTCTTCGGTCTGCACACGGCTTTTTGGCTTTTCCGTTCGATCTATCTCTACCTCACAGATTCCAAAACTTTCCGGGAGGCCGTGATTAAATCGCAGGCGGACGACGTGCAATACACTCGTTTTAATCCCTTTGAGCGCTTGCTGCACATGCTCGTAGTGACGAGCTTTCTCTTGCTGGTGATTACCGGGATGCCGCTGAAATTCTACTACACGGATTGGGCGAAATTTATCTTTAGCCTCTTTGGGGGAGCGGGGGTAGCGCGTTCGTTGCATCATTTCGGGGCGATTATTACCTTTGCCTATTTTATCCTGCATCTGGGTGAACTCGCCACGTCGCTCTGGGCGCGCCGGCAAGCGCTGCGTGATCCCATTACTGGCCGGATGCAATTAAGCCGTTGTTGGGCGATATTATTTGGGCCTGATTCCATGGTTCCTTCGCTCCAGGACTGGCGTGATTTTCTGGCGCATCAAAAATGGTTTTTTGGCAAAGGCCCACGGCCGCAGTTTGATCGTTGGACGTACTGGGAACGCTTCGATTATTTCGCGGTGTTCTGGGGCGTCTTTATGATTGGGGTGTCGGGCATGATTCTTTGGTTCCCGAAATTCTTCACCCTGTTTTTACCGGGCTGGGCGATCAATATCGCCGGGGTAATTCATTCGGATGAAGCCCTGCTGGCCGCGGGATTTATTTTCACTTTCCATTTCTTTAATACGCACTTCCGCATCGAGAAATTTCCGATGGATACGGTGATTTTTTCGGGCCGGATCTCCCACACTGAAATGCTGCACGAGCGGAAACGCTGGTATGATCGTTTGGTCGCAACGGGGCGCTTAGCGGATTATGCCATCAAGGATGAATGGCAGGGACGTAAGAAGGTCGCGCAGGCGGTTGGCTTCCTGTTCTTCGGGACCGGTCTTGGCCTGCTCGCCCTGATTGTCTACGCGATGCTTTCTCGCCTTGGGCATTAAGCCACCCCCATGCTTACTATGTTTGACTCCACGCTTATCGATACGTTGTTGATTCGACTCTTCCGGTATCGGACGCGCGGATTTATGCAGATGACGGAATCGGCGGGGCAAGTCCCCCCTGGGCCGCAGGGCGAAGCGTATCTCTATGTGCATATCCCCTTCTGCGAAGTATTATGCCCATTTTGCTCCTTTCATCGCGTGCAACATCACGCGGCGACTGCGCAACTTTAGTTCCAATCGTTACGCGAAGAAATTAAGCGTTACCACGCGGCGGGGCATCGCTTCACGGGGGTTTATTTTGGCGGCGGGACCCCAACGTGCGAACCAACCGAGCTGATCACGACCATCGGGCTGGTGCGTGCACTTTTCGCGGTCCGCGAAGTGTCGGTCGAGACGAATCCCAAAGACTTACAACCACCGTTGCTGGCTGCACTCCAGGCGGCGGGGGTAACGCGACTCTCGGTGGGGGTGCAGAGTTTTGACGATCAATTACTCCGCGAGATGGAGCGTCATACCAAATACGGCAATGGGGCGGAGACAGCGGAACGAATCCGTTTGGCGGCACCTTATTTTCCGACGCTGAATGTTGACCTCATTTTTAACCAGCCGCATCAGACCCTAGCTTCCTTGCAGCGTGACCTCGCAATTTTTCGAACGCTAGGGGCTAATCAGGTTTCGCTGTATCCGTTAATGACCTCGCCCACGGTGCTTCGTCGAATGGAGAAAAATATGGGCCAGCCCGACCAGCGACGGTTGCGGAGCTTTTACCAGACGATCGTGGAAACTCTCAGCCCAGAATTCACGCCCTCCTCGGCGTGGTGTTTTACAAAGGCGGGTGTCGGCAGTGATGAATATATTGTGGCCAGTGAAAACTATGTGGGCGTGGGTAGTGGGGCCTTCAGTTATTTGGATGGGACGCTCTTCGCGACGACGTTTTCCTTGCAGGCTTATAATGAACGAATTCGCGCTGGGCTCACGGGCATCACAACGCAACATCAACTCAGTGTAACGGATCGGATGCGCTACACCTTATTGGTGAAAATGTTTGGGCTGGGCTTAGACCGCGAGTGGGCTCGGGCGCGATACGGGGATAGATTTTTCCGAAAGCTCTGGGGTGAGTTGCGTACGATGGAAATGCTGGGCGCGGCGCGGCGCGATGCGCACGGCTGGCGTTTGACCGGACGAGGAATGTTTTGGCTGATGTTAATGATGTCAGAATTTTTTGAATCCGTGAATACCTACCGTGATGCCATGCGCGCGCACGTGCACACCGAACTCGAGAGTTATAACCATCCCTGTCCCGCCCTGACCGGCGAGCTCTGCCGACAACCGGTGTTTAATTAATGGTAAGAGCCATGAGCTCACGCGGGGTGACCTTGCGGTTCAGCGGCAGTCGAAGTTACCTCGGGGGCAAAATATGCGGCACAGCGGACATTCGCTGCGTGCTATTTAGGCTCGGGTGAAGGGGACGCCTTGCTTTACTCAATGTATGGCTGAGGTTGGCTCAATCACTGAGGGATTTACCACGTGTCCGGTGCCGCTGTCGCATCGGACGGAGGTAACTGTTGGTCATGGTGGGGGCGGTAAATTAACGCAGGAGCTGATCGATCGCATCTTTCGGCCCGCTTTTTCCAATCCGGCTCTCGATGCCCAGCATGACGGGGCGCAATTACCTTTTCCCGGTGGGGGGCGGCTCGCCTTTACGACGGATTCACACGTCGTCAGTCCCCTTTTCTTCCCTGGGGGAGATATTGGGCATTTGGCCGTTAATGGAACGGTCAATGATCTGGCTATGTGTGGAGCGCGGCCTTTGTGGCTGAGCGCCGGTTTTATCATCGAGGAAGGCTTCGCCATTGCGACGCTGGAAAAAGTGGTCGCTTCGATGAAAGCGGCCGCCCTCGCCGCTGGCGTTAGCATCGTGACGGGTGATACCAAGGTCGTGGAACGGGGAAAGGGGGACGGACTTTATATTACCACGGCTGGCGTGGGTGTAATTGAGACGCCATGGAAAATTTCGCCGGCGAGTATTCGCCCGGGGGATGCGATTATCCTCAGTGGGGATTTGGGTCGGCACGGCATGGCCATCATGGCGGTGCGGGCGGGGCTTACTTTTGAAAGTGATATTGCCAGTGATTGTGCCCCGCTGGTTGCACCCGTGCAGGCGCTCCTGCAGGCCGGTTTGGAAATTCACTGTTTACGTGATCTCACCCGTGGCGGGCTGGCGACCGCTTTAGTCGAGTTGGCCGAATCATCGCAGCTAGCGTTGGCCATTGATGCGGCAAAGATTCCGGTATCAGAATTAGTCCAAGGGGCCTGTGAAATTCTCGGACTGGATCCGCTTTATGTAGCGAATGAAGGGCGTTTTATTTGTCTATTGCCGGAGTCGCAAGTAGGGCGGGCGCTAGAGATTTTACAGAAGACGACGGTGGGGAGTACTCCGGTGCTGATTGGCCGGGTGAAGGCGGGGCCGGCGGGGCTGGTTACGCAGCGCAGTATTATCGGGGCCGAGCGCATTGTGGATCGCCTGAGTGGCGAGCAATTACCGCGCATTTGCTAACGCGGCTCGCCGCGGTGCGGGTGGGCATGTTGCAGCACGTGGGGCCGTTCGAGTCCGTGCGCCAGCATCAGGGCTTCATCATTAAGCAAAGTGGTGGTGGGTCCATCCGCAATGATGCGGCCGCGATCTAGAATCAGGGAACGCGGGCAAAGTTCGACCACGAGCTCGAGGTCATGGGTCGCGATTAATTTGGTGGCCGTGATCTGCCGCAGTAGCGTGATCAGCTCGCGGCGACCGCGGGGATCGAGCCCGCTCGATGGTTCATCCAGCACGAGAATGCTCGGGTCGCAGGCGAGCACTCCAGCGAGACAAGCGCGGCGCTTTTCGCCGGTGCTCAAATGGTGCGGGGGGCGTGGCGCGAGGTCCCCTAAGCCCACTTGCTGTAACGCGGCTTGAACGCGCTGGTGAATTTCCTCGGCCGTGAGTCCGAGTTGTTGCGGTCCAAACGCCACATCCTCAGCGACAGTGCTGCAAAATAGTTGGTCATCGGGGTCTTGAAATAGCAGGCCAATCTGGCGGCGGAGTTCAGCGAGGTGGAGCGAAGTTACCGGGGTGCCGTCAATCTGAATGGGACCGTTTTCTCCGAGCAAACGTTCGGGTAGAATTCCATTGAGATGGCGGAGGAGCGTCGATTTTCCCGAGCCGTTGGGGCCGAGCAAGCCGACGCATTCACCGCGGGCTACTTGAAAGCTAATCTCCGTTAAGGCTGCGAGACCATCGGGGTAACAAAAGCTAAGGCCTTGCACGCTGATTGCCGGTTTCATGTTTTCCATCCTCGTGCGCACATGGCGTCATACACTCTTTCGGCCCGCTCAGTGGCTCGCACGAAAAGTTGTCCGGCTACTGAAGCTGCCTGGAGCCACGCCAGCCGGCGGCCGGTGGTAAAGGTACGGGCGGCCCGTGCGCGGTTCATTCGGGATGATTCGTCAGCTAAAACAAATAAATAGCGATGCATCAGCGCCAGCGTCGTGACGAGGAGCGTCGGCACTCGGATAAGGCGTAAGCCGCGGAGTAAGTCGCTAACGGCGGTGGTCTCCGCAAAGGCAATAATCGTCAGGAGGCAAAGGGTGCTGCGCAGCGCGAGAATTTTCCAATCTACGCCCGTCGCGCTGTATTGCGCCGCGAGGGCAGTTCCCGCAACGAAAGGGGAGAGTATCAGCAAGCGGCGCAGCACGCAGCGCGGCGGCACCCGACGCCACCAGAGTAAACCGAGCAGGAGAATTCCTTCGAGGCCAAACCAAATGGGGTGCGTGGAGGGCGTGAGGGTAATGAGTAAAATCAAAATGATGGTACCAATTATCTTTCGTACCACCAACTGCGGCGTGGGCGTAAATTTAAGATTACATTTCATTCTCGGAGCATTTTTTTAGGCGAGGCTTCGCGAAGCACGAGGCGACTAATGAGCAAGGCGAGCCCCAACACCGCGGCGATGCCCAGCATTCCAGCGAGCGCGGTGCTGAGTGCCGGTGAGGTGAGGCCGGGGATTTGATAATCAGCCGCCAGAACCGACCGCAGGGGGGCGAGGGCTCGGTGGGCAAAGCCGCCTTGTATAGCCACCGTTTCGAGTCCATCTGGCGCGGAACTGGCAAAGGGAGCGACGAAGCAGGCGAGCCCGAGTGAAATGAGCAGACACAGAAAGCTAAATTCTCGCCAACGAACCGGGGTAACGCCCAGCGAAGACGTCGCCACCAGATCGGGCCGGGTGCGGGTAATGGCGATCAAGATTAGGGCGCTAATGATGCCTTCGCCGAGGCCGATCAACGCATGGGTGCTCGTCATGACGGGCCACGCAATTTCCCACACGAGAGTTTGCGACCAAGCGAGCTGGCCAGCGCAAGAGAACGCCGCAAAAATGGTAGAACTCCAGCCCGCAACGGTCAGAGCCACGGTACGGCCACGTGGGCCTGGCCACATCAGATTAACACACCGATATACGGCATAGCCCCCGAGGGTCGCCACGAGGCCCATATTAAAAATATTTGCGCCGAGTGCGAGGACGCCACCATCAGCGAAGAGAAAGCATTGTACGATGAGGACAGTCGTTACGACGACGACCGCTGCGCTTGGCCCCAAGAGCACCGCGATCAAGGTGCCCCCAAGCAAATGGCCCGACGTACCGCCTGCGATGGGGAAGTTAACCATTTGCGCGGCGAACAAAAAAGCCGCCGAGAGTCCGAGTAACGGCACGCGCCGCGGCGGTAATTCACGACGTACGTGGCGGAGCGCAAAGCTGACCGCGATGGCCGATAAAGTCGCCGTCGTGAGGGCAGTTTTAGCATCGAGAAATCCGTCGGGAATATGCATCGCGGGATAATTACAAGGTCACTGGGACCGTGGGCTCAAGCGTACGGCTGCGATAGCGGTAATAGGCGGCGCAGGCGCCTTCGCTGGATACCATCGGCGCGCCCAGCGGATGTTCAGGGGAGCAGCGGGTGCCGAAGGCGGGGCAATCAGGGGGTTTTTTTACCCCGCGCATGATGCTGCCACTGATGCATTCAGTCACGCTGGGCGCGGATGTTTTTTTGAGAAGGAATCGCTGAGCGGCATCATAAGCCGCGTAGGCGGGACGGACCGCAAGGCCACTTTGTGGAATGACGCCGATGCCGCGCCAGTCGCGATCACAAATAGCAAACACTTGTTCGACGATGCGTCGTGCGTGAATATTGCCCTCAGGGCGAACTGCGCGGGAATAGGCGTTTGCCATTTCTGCGCGACCGCTTTCGAGCTGCTGAACGCACAGTAAAATTCCTTCAAGAATATCGACCGGCTCAAAGCCGGTAATAATTATAGGCGCGCCGTACTGATGCGCGATTGGACCGTATTCGGCCACGCCCATGATGGTGCAGACATGGCCTGCGGCGAGAAAGCCTTGGACGCGATTGTCGGGCGAACTCAGAATAGCACGCATCGCGGGCGGCACGAGGACATGCGAGGTGAGAATAGAAAAATTCTGCACCTGCTCCCGCTCGGCCCGCAGCACGGCCAGAGCATTAGCGGGCGCGGTGGTTTCAAAACCAACGGCGAAGAAGACAACTTGTTTCGTGGGATTTTCAAGAGCGATGGTAACTGCATCCAGCGGAGAATAAATAATGCGGACATCGCCGCCCCGCGCCTTGGCGGTAAGCAAATCGATGCCGTTGCCCGGGACGCGGAGCATATCGCCGAACGAACATAAGATCGCGCCATGCTCGAGAGCGAGGGCGACCGCTTGGTCAATGAGGTCGGCGCTGGTGACGCAGACTGGGCAGCCTGGGCCGTGCACGAGGGTAATGAGTTTGGGCAATAAGTCATCGAGGCCAAATTTCACGATAGCATGAGTTTGGCCGCCGCAAATTTCCATAATTGTCCAGGGCCGCGTGGTGGCGCGGGCGATTGCGGCGGCTAGTTTGTGAACGAGCGCCGCATCGCGATATTCGTCGACGTACTTCATGAGCGAGTGGGGTTAGTGGGCGCGAGGTCGAGGCCATCGAGTTCCCCCATCGCTTTGAGATAAGCAAAAGTTTCGGCGGCCTCCTGCGGGTCGACGGTGCTGATCGCGACCCCGACGTGTACGAGCACAAAGTCCCCGAGTTTTGCTTCAGGCGTACAAGTGAGACTGATTAATTTGACGACACCCGCAAAGCTGACTTTGGCGGAGCGGAGGTAGGGATCATCACCAATGATTTCTACGATTTTACCGGGAACAGCGAGACACATGGGAGGAGGGGGTTGGGTTTATGCGGCCTATTTTCAAACGGTCGCGAAATTTAAAATCATTAATTGGGCAACGTTACGGTGGTGAGATTCCACAGGGCGGCGAGGGCTTGGCCGGCCGCGATTGAATTATCGTTCGGAGATAGTTGGCGATGCACGAGCACGCGGAATCCAGCGGTGCTGAGCGCATCGCTAGCGAGAGAATGCAGGAGCGCGTTTTGGAAGCAGCCGCCAGTCAAGACCACGGTACCCACCCCAGCTTGCTGCGCTACATTAACGATGGCTGCCGCAAGACCGCGGTGCAGAGCCGCCGCTCCGGCTGACGGCTCTGAGGGGTGCTGCAGTAATTGTTCAATTGCGGGCTGCCAATCCAGGTCCAATCGAGCGCCCGGCGTGGTGGCGGGAATAATTGGGAAAGGGAGTGTCAGGCCCGCGCGAGGCGCTCGGGTGGCCGCGGCTTCGAGGGCGAGCGGCAGTTGGCCTTCAAAGGAATTATTAAAACCGAGTCCCAGCAGCGCGCTGAAGCTATCAAATAATCGTCCCGCGCTGGAGCACAGTGGGGAGTTTAATCCCTGACTTAACATTGTTTGGAAAATCGCGGTGTCTCGGTCGCAAAAATTAAATCGAGCGGCCATTGGAGCGAAATGACCAATCGCGTGAGCGAGTCCCAGCGCGATGCGACGCGCATCGCGTACGGCGGCCGCGCTTCCCACCAAGCGAAAAGGCCGGAGCCGGGCGATACGTTCGGCGCTGCTGTTACCACGGAGGAGAATGAATTCTCCGCCCCAAATAGTCCCGTCTTCCCCGTAGCCGGTGCCGTCCCAAGCAACGCCGAGGACTCGATCGGCGGGATGCCCGTGTTCCAACAAGCAGGCGAGGACGTGAGCGAGATGATGTTGGACCGCGAGGCACGGGAGGCCCTGCCGTTGCGCATAACGCGTGGAGGCATAGTCCGGATGTTTATCATGCACAATCGTGGTGAATTTTGTCCGGTGCAGCTGGGCCAGGGTCGCGATCGTGTGACTAAAGACCGTTTGGGTGGCTAAATTTTCTAAGTCTCCGAGATGAGGACTGAGCACGACTTGATCCGCCGCCGCGACCGCGATGGTGCTTTTCATTTGTCCCCCTACGCACAAAAGCGAACCGGCGAGGGGCTGCGGCAATGTCAAGGGAGCGGGGGCATAGCCACGCGCACGCCGGAGGAGAATAGGCGCTGCTGCACTGGTTAAGCGTAGCACTGAATCATCAACCGGGCGGGCGATGGGGCGGTTATGCTGAAGAAAATAATCGGCTATTCCCGTGAGTCGGGCTCGCGCTTCGGCGTGAGTGGAGCAGATCGGTTCCTCGCTGAGATTGGCACTGGTGGCGACTAGGGGAAAATCCAGTTCGGCGAGCAGCAGAACGTGCAGCGGGGTGTAGGGGAGCAACGCGCCGAGCCAAGGATTATGGGGCGCGATGCTGGCGGCTAAGGTTGGGCCAGTGCCGCCGCCGCTTAATTTTGGCACGAGCACAATCGGGGCAGCGCTTGACGTCAGAAGCGCGGCGGCCGTGGGCGAAATTTCTGCCTGCGTGCGCAGTTGTGCGAGATCGCGAAACATGACGGCGAGCGGTTTTTCGTCACGGTGTTTACGCTGCCGCAATGCGGCCACGACTGGCTCATGGGTCGCGTTACACATGAGATGATAGCCGCCGATGCCCTGTACGGCGAGGATGTGACCATGCTCCAATAAACGAGCGGCAGCGCGCAGGGCGTTATCGTGGGTGTTAGCCAAAGGACCGGTCGCGGCGGTGAGCGTGAGTTGCGGACCACAGATGGGGCAGGCATTGGGTTCGGCATGGAAGCGCCGACTAGTGGGGTCGGTGTATTCTTGCTGACACTGCGGGCACATCGCGAAGCTCCGCATGGTGGTATTGGGACGATCGTAGGGGAGTCGCTCCAATAGCGTATAGCGCGGACCACATTGCGTGCAGTTTATGAAGGGGTAGCGGTAGCGACGATTCGCGGGGTCTAGTAATTCTTGGTGGCAGTCCGCGCAGAGCGCCAGGTCGGGTGGCGTACTCGCCACGATCGCGCCCCCCGACTGACTCGCAATAATCACAAAGCCCTGCCCGCTGGCCCGATCGTTTTCTCTGGGGGTGAGCGCTTCGACCGCGGTGACTTTCGCGGCTGGGGGGGGCGACTCGGCGAGGGTTCTGACGAGCGCAGCGACATCGGCTGATTGTCCGTGGGCGCGGATGAGCACGCCTTGGGTGTCATTGTATACCCAACCGTTGAGTCCGAGTTGGGTCGCGGTGCGGTGTACAAACGGCCGGTAGCCCACGCCCTGCACCGTGCCACGGACACGAATCAGAACATCAGCGGTGCGCGATGAGCTGGGCATGGTGTTTTTACTAACCCTGAATTAAACGGGGCTCGTTAGTTGGCGCAGATAATCGTACCATTCGCTTAAGCCTTCGCCGGTCCGCGTAGAGAGTTGGATGATTTTGGCGGTGGGGGCGATGCGTCGAATATTTTCTACGGCGAGTTGGCGATGAAAGCCGAGTACATCAGCGACATCAATTTTGGTCAGCAAGACGAGCTGCGCTGATTTGAAGATGGGCGGATATTTAAGGGGTTTATCTTCGCCCTCCGTGGTGGAGAGGAGGACGACCCGCACTTGTTCGCCGAGATCGAATGAAGCGGGACAGACTAAATTACCGACATTTTCGATGAAGAGGATTTTGACTCCGTCGAGGTTGATCGACTGAGCGGCGCGGGCGATCATGCTCGCGTCGAGATGACAGACGGTGCCTGTGGTAATTTGTGCAACGGGCGCGTACGGTCGACTGAGGCGCCGACCATCATTATCGGTTTCGAGATCACCGACGAGCACGGCGCATTTGGTTTGTTGCCCAAATTCATCCAAGGTGCGCTCTAAGAGGGTGGTCTTGCCGGCGCCCGGCGAGGATACGATATTGAGAGCGGCTAATCCTCGCCCGAGGAAGTAGCCACGATTTCTTTCCGCAAGAATATCGTTTTTCTCTAGCAGGGGGATATTAACATCAATGGAACGCACCGCGATCTCGCCGCGTGGGCTTGCCGAGAAAGCGGCCGTGATTTCAGCGGAAAGCGGACCGGCGAGCGGGCGGGCAGCGTTGCGCGCAGCACCCGTGAGTGCGTTAATTTGATAACCGAGGGCAGGCTCGGTGAGGAGAGGTGGGGGCGTGGGATTATTCATGAGGAAATTCTAACCGGGCAATGCCCAGCTCGCGGCCGGCGCGAATATCGCCGGAGTAATTTCCGCACTGGGGGCATTGAAAAATAAAGCCACGTTCGATGGCGAACGTCGTAGCACACGTCGCGCAGTGGGCTTGGGCGGCGATTACTTCGATTTCTAATTCGGCCCCCGCCGCGATCGTGTGGGGGGCAAGGGCTTCGTAGGCAAAACGCAAGGCTTCGAGGTCAACGCCGGCCAGGGTGCCGATCCGCAGGACGATGCGTTCAACGCGGGCGGCGTGGTGGAGTTTCGCTTGAGCCGTAATCGCCTCCAGCGCGGACTGCATAATGCCAACCTCGTGCATAAAACTATTTATGAGAGGCGGCAGCGATGCCGTCCAGTGTCGCGCAGCGTTTCGCACGATACGCGTAGTTATTGTCAAGCCATGCGTATCAGCCGGTTGATTTATTTCGTATGCTGCGAACGCCCCAGATTCCTACGCGTTCAATCCCTTAACAGTTGCTCCTGGCCCGAGCTCGGAGCGCTCCCTCGTTATATGCCAATGGAAATAGAGACGGTGAGAAAAGAAGAAACGATCTATCAACATCTCATTTCTCGCGGGGTGACTCGCCGGGAATTTTTGCAATTCTGTACCTGGATGGGCGGCTGTATTGGCCTACAAGCTTCCGGCGTCGCCGCGATGGTCAAGGCTCTGGAAACTAAGAAGCGTATTCCAGTTATCTGGCTGCATTTTCAAGAGTGCACGTGTTGTAGCGAGTCCTTTTTGCGCAGCTCACACCCGATTGTCGCTGATATTTTACTCGATAAAATTTCCCTCGATTACACGGAGACTTTAATGGCCGCATCGGGGCAGCAGGCAGAAAAATCACTGCGTGACACGATGGCTAAATACAAGGGTGAGTATCTGCTCTGCATTGAAGGATCCGTGCCGATGGGCGAAGATGGCGCCTATTGTTGTATTGGCGGCAAGACGGCGAAAAGCATTGCCGAGGAAGTGGCCGAGCACGCCATGGCCGTCATCGCCTGGGGCAATTGCGCATGTTCTGGCTGCGTGCAAGCCGCCAAACCGAATCCAACGGAAGCGATGCCGATTAAGAAAATCATCGCCGGTAAACCCATCGTCAACGTCCAGGGCTGCCCCCCGATCGCGGAGGTGATGGCTGGGGTCTTGGTGCATTTGTTAACATTTGGCGTTATTCCCCAGCTCGATAATCTGGGTCGACCCAAAGCATTTTATGCCCGGCGCGTCCACGATACTTGCTACCGTCGACCAAATTATGATGCCGGTTTATTTGTGGAGAGCTTCGATGATGAGAATGCGCGGAAGGGGTATTGCCTCTATAAAGTTGGGTGTAAGGGGCCGACCACTTATAATTCCTGCGGCACGATTCGTTGGAATGGCGGCGTGAGTTTCCCGATCCAAGCTGGTCATCCGTGTATTGGCTGTTCTGAGGCAAATTTCTGGGATAACGGACCGTTCTATCAACGTCTCCCCAATTTCCCTGGATTCGGGATCGAGGCCACGGCGGACACCATTGGGGCGGTGGCCGCGGGGGCCGCGGTTGTCGGCGCCGCCGCGCACGCCGTGCTCACCAATGTTCGTAAACGTAAGCATATCGGCGAGCAGGCGGGGGAAGATGCCGAGCAGGCCGAGCACAACCATGCGGCTCAGCAAAACAGTAATCCTAGTCAAAAATCCTAACTCTTGCTCTCATGAACACTCGTATCGTGGTTGATCCCGTCACTCGTATCGAAGGCCATCTTCGCATCGAAGCAGAGATTAAGGATGGTAAAATTGTTGATGCCTGGAGCGCCGGCACGATGGTGCGCGGCTTGGAGATAATTCTCAAAGGCCGCGATCCGCGCGACGCCTGGGCATTTTGTGAGCGGGTTTGCGGCGTCTGCACGACGGTGCATGCGCTGGCTTCCGTTCGAGCGGTGGAGGATGCCGTCGCCATTAAAGTCCCGCCGAATGCGGAATTAATCCGTAATATCATGTTCTGTACTCAGTACATTCATGATCACGTGGTGCATTTTTATCATCTGCACGCCTTGGATTGGGTCGATGTGGTGAGCGCGCTCAAGGCCGATCCAGTGGCCACCTCTGCCTTGGCTCAGAGCGTTTCCAAATGGGCAAAAAGTTCACCGGGATATTTTTCTGATATCCAGAAACGACTGACAAAATTTGTCGAAAGCGGCCAATTGGGGATTTTTGCTAATGGTTATTGGGGACATCCCGCCTTTAAGTTGCCCCCCGAGGCGAACTTGATGGCCGTGGCGCATTACCTGGAAGCCCTCGAGTGGCAGAAAGAAATCGTTAAGGTGCATACGATCTTCGGCGGGAAAAATCCGCACCCAAATTACCTCGTCGGGGGGATGCCGTGTTCAATTAATATCAATGAGCCCAATGCCATTAATGCCGAGCGGCTCGCGCTGGTCGGACAATTATTACAACAAGGCCTCGAATTCGTCGAACAGGTTTATGTTCCCGATGTTTTGGCCGTCGCTCCGTTCTATCTCGATTGGGCCGGGATCGGTGGCGGACTTGAGAATTATCTCTGCTACGGCGATCTCCCCACTAATGGCATCGCGGATGTCAGCAGCTATAAATTTCCCCGCGGGGCAATTTTGGGCCGCGATCTGACCCAAGTGCATCCGGTCGATCCTCGTGATGACACCGGCATCCAAGAATTCATCGATCATTCTTGGTATGAATATGAGGGTGGCGCCGCTGGGCTGCATCCTTGGCAGGGTGAAACTAAATTAAAATATTCCGGCCCGAAGCCGCCTTACGAGCATCTCGATGTCGACGCTAAATACAGCTGGCTCAAGACGCCGCGCTGGAAAGGACACGCGATGGAGGTTGGCCCATTATCGCGCATGTTGGTGGGCTACGCCGCTGGTAATCCCGAGATTAAGGATGCGGTTACTGAGGCCCTGGCAGCCCTCAAGGCCCCTGCTTCTGTGCTCTTCTCTACGTTGGGCCGTACCGCAGCGCGGGCCATCGAATCGCGCCTGACGGCGCGGTGGGGTATTGATTTCTATAATCAACTGCTCGCGAATATCAAAGCAGGGGATACGCGCACCTTCACGCGTGACAAGTGGGAGCCCGCGTCGTGGCCGGCCATGTGCAAGGGCGTCGGGACGAGCGAGGCGCCACGCGGAGCGTTGGCGCACTGGATCGTGATTAAGGATCAGAAGATTGCCAATTACCAGTTGGTCGTACCCAGCACGTGGAACGCTTCGCCGCGTGATGCCAAGGGGCAACGCTCAGCTTACGAGGCTTCGCTGATCGGTACTCCGGTGCATGATCCGCAGCAACCGCTGGAAATTATTCGGACGATCCATTCCTTTGATCCCTGCCTCGCTTGCGCGGTGCATCTTTATGAGGATAAAAAGGAAATCGCCCGTCACGAATTGACCGTCAACTAACCCCGCAGGCACGCTTATGAACGCCTCACATGATTACCAACGGGTTTACGTTTGGGAGCAGCCCGTGCGCTGGTTCCATTGGATTAACGCCGCGTGCATCGTTGCTCTCGGCGTTACGGGTTGGCTCATCGCGCATCCGCCGGGCTTGCTCAATGGGGGCGAGGCCGCGGAGAGTTATTGGTTTGGCACGGTACGCTTCGTGCATTTCGCCAGCTCGTACTTGTTTGTAGCGAATTTTGCTTTTCGCCTCTATTGGGCTTCCGTCGGAAATAAATATACGCACTGGCGCAATTTTTTCCCAGTAACCAAGGCCCAGCTGCAACAAGTTTGGGCGGTGCTTAAGGTGGATGTATTTCATTCGAGCGACAAACCCGTGCACACCCTCGGGCACAACTCGGTGGCTTACTTCACCTATATGGGCACCGGACTCTTGACGGTATTCCAAGTGTGCTCCGGCTTCGCGCTCTATGCGTCAATGAGCCACTCGTGGTTCCCGCAGCTGTTTACTTGGCTGGTGCCACTCTTCGGCAGTGAGCAAAATTTACGGATTTTCCACTACGCCGCCTTATGGGCCTTCTTGGTCTTCACCATTATTCATATCTACCTCGTGTTCTATCATGATTATGTCGAAGGCCACGGGGTGCTCTCGTCGATGATCGGCGGGTGGAAATTTATGGAGAAAGAGAAGATCGCAGCGGCGGAGGGAACGGGAATCTCTGGTTTGCCGGTCCGGCCACCGACCGCAATGACCGCTCCTAAACCCAAGTCCGAAATTTGAATTTTTTCCTGCGCCCTCCGCTTATGATCAGCCTTCTCGATAGTACGCTTGTCGGTGAAGGTTTTTCTGCCCTCCGACAAGGCACCATTGGCGACCGCATCTTGATTTTGGGCGTAGGGAATTTGCTCATGGGCGATGAGGGGGTGGGCATTCATATTCTACGCCAATTGGAGCATGAACGCCCCGTTGCCGGCGTGCGTTTACTTGATGGTGGCACGGGTGGAGTGAACCTACTCACCGAACTAGATGGAGCGTCTGATATCGTGATGATCGACGCTACTCGTGACGGCCAGCCGGCCGGCACGATCACTTTCCTTCAGCCTGGATTCGTAGGTGAACTTCCGCGTGGGTTGGGTGCCCACGACTTTGGGCTGAAGGATCTCTTTGCGGCGGCCGCGTTGCTCGGCCGCTTGCCACGAATTCATCTCTACACTATCTCGGTAGAGACCGTTCATCCGATGTGTATCGAATTGTCAGCGGCCGTTGCCGCGGCCGTTCCCGAGGTGGTGCAGACGGTGCATGCCTTGGCGGCGCGGCTAGCGTCGGGACCGTAAGTCCGTCCGGTCATTTTTTAAAAGCAGCTGATGGGACCGCGCTTGGACTGAGCTTAATCTGCCATTTATTTAACCTCAACACCTGTAACTCCATGATCTATCCAGCTCCCGGTGCCGACGGCGCCAAAGTGGTATTCAAATCTCGTTACGATAATTTTATTGGCGGCAAATTTGTTCCGCCGGTGAAAGGCGTCTATTTTGATGTACTGACGCCCATTAACGGGCAGCGCTACACTCAAGCTGCGCGCTCGACGGCCGAGGATATTGACCTCGCCCTCGATGCGGCCCATGCCGCCGCTGGGGCTTGGGGCCGGACGCCAGCCGCAGAGCGTGCGCAGGTGCTTTTGAAAATTGCGGACCGTCTCGAGGCGAATCTTGAACTGCTGGCCTATGCGGAAACGGTAGATAACGGAAAACCCATTCGCGAAACGCTCAATGCGGACCTGCCGCTAACGATCGATCATTTTCGTTATTTCGCTGGCTGCGTGCGTGCACAGGAAGGTGCCTTGAGCAATATTGATGAGCACACAGTGGCCTACCATATTCAGGAGCCGCTCGGGGTAGTGGGACAAATTATCCCCTGGAATTTTCCTATTCTCATGGCCGCTTGGAAAATTGCCCCCGCACTCGGCGCCGGTAACTGTGTGGTCTTAAAGCCGGCTGAGTCTACGCCGATTAGTATCCTGATTATGGCCGAATTGATTGCGGATCTTTTGCCCCCGGGTGTCCTGAATATTGTGAACGGCTTAGGCCGAGAAGCGGGCCTCCCCTTGGCGACTAGTAAGCGCATCGCTAAAATAGCTTTCACCGGTTCGACGGCCACGGGACGAGTGATTGCCCAGGCTGCCGCTAGTAATTTGATTCCGGCCACGTTGGAACTGGGGGGTAAGTCTCCCAATATTTTCTTTGCGGATATTATGGAATGCGATGACGGCTACTTGGATAAGGCGATCGAAGGGCTGGTCTTGTTTGCTTTTAATCAAGGAGAAGTGTGCACCTGCCCGTCTCGCGCGCTGATCCAGGAATCGATTTATGATAAATTTATGGTCCGTGTGCTCGCGCGGGTGGCGGCGATCAAGCAGGGGAATCCCCTTGATACTGAGACCATGCTCGGCGCGCAGGCCTCCGAGTTGCAGCTAAATAAAATTTTGGCTTACCTCGAATTAGGTAAAAAAGAAGGTGCGCAAGTGCTCGCGGGCGGGCAGCAAGCCAAAGTGAGCAGCGATTTAGCGGGCGGTTATTACGTGCAGCCGACGCTTTTCAAGGGCCATAATAAAATGCGCATTTTTCAGGAAGAAATATTTGGCCCGGTCCTCGCGATCACGACATTCAAGGACGAGGCGGAGGCCTTGGCTCTCGCCAACGATACAATTTATGGTTTGGGGGCTGGCGTGTGGACGCGCAACGGCAACCGAGCCTACCGGATGGGGCGCGCGATCAAGGCCGGACGAGTTTGGACGAATTGCTATCACGCCTATCCAGCGCATGCGGCCTTCGGCGGTTACAAAGAATCTGGCATCGGCCGCGAGACCCACAAGGCCATGCTCGACCATTATCAGCAGACCAAAAA
>CAIVJE010000027.1 GCA_903906135.1 uncultured Verrucomicrobiota bacterium
GTTATGATGGCCTCTCCTAATCCCATTGGTCCGGCAACCGATGCTGAATTATTAATCGCCGCCTCACGCTGCTCCCAAATTGTTGCCGCTTGGGGGGTGGGTGGAGAATTTGGGGAACGCGGTGCGGCGGTGGCCCGCTTATTTGTCGGAAAAAAACTATGGTGCCTTGGCTCTACGCTGGCTGGTCATCCACGCCATCCTCTTTATGTCGCCGGGCAACAACCCCTCGTGCGTTGGTGTTCCTCTTAAAAAATCTCTGAGTTTTCTCCATTTCCACGGCTTATTTGTAAACGCTGTCGCTCGTTTTTTATGAAAAAAATAATTTTTCGGTGCTTCATTTTTTTTGTCTTAGCCTTGGGCCTCTTACAGTTTTGGCGGCCCGCTAGAAACGAATCCCTCGTTCTAAGCCCGGCCGATCTAACCCTGCAACACCCCGTACCTGCGCCCGTGCTCGCCCTGCTAAAACGTGCGTGTTATGATTGTCACTCCAACCATACGACCTACCCTTGGTATGCCAATATTCAGCCCGTAAGTTGGTGGCTTACTAAACACGTTAATGAAGGTAAGCAGCATTTGAACTTCTCTGTCTTTGGAACCTATTCCGCCAAGCGCGCGGGGAAAAAAGCGGAGGAAATTGTGGATGAAGTGACGCATCATAATATGCCTTTACCCTCTTATACTTGGCTTCATCCGGAAGCCCGCCTGACCCCCGCCGAAATCAAACTACTGGTTGATTGGGCGACTACGTTGCTGGATCAATCGGACGCTAACTGAGCCACAGAGGTAACTCGCCTGCTTTTTCCCTGGCTGCTACCTGAAGTAATCGCCGCGCCCGGCTGTTTTAGGTGATTTTTTGGTAACTTTTGCT
This sequence comes from uncultured Verrucomicrobiota bacterium, assembly GCA_903906135.1. Classification (GTDB taxonomy): domain Bacteria; phylum Verrucomicrobiota; class Verrucomicrobiia; order Opitutales; family Opitutaceae; genus Lacunisphaera. The sequence goes on from CAIVJE010000027.1 coordinate 869, forward strand.
TCCTCTTGGCTCTGGTTATCTAGAAACCCCAGCCCATTATCGCGGTGATGTTGCCTAGACATAACATGAGTTATCCCAATAGTTATCCCGTTGTCCCGCCGCTTCTTTTCGGGCCTCCCTCCTTGTGATTAAAACCCTCGCTGGTCTTCCCGCCTAATCGGCCTTCTTTTTTATGTATCAGGTAACTTTTTCCGAGCAAAGCATGTCCGAGCTTAATCGCCTAGATAAGCTGGCCCAATTAACCGCGATTGAGCCTATTTCTCAAATTCAACCCCGCGATCTCGCGAACCCACGTGAGCCCCTCGGTTGTTTTCAACGCGCCGGCAAAAGCCTTTACCGTTTAAGGGCCGGCGAATTTCGTTTTTATTTCGAAGTGCAGGGGACCACCCTACACACGCTTTATATCCTCCATAAATCCTCCCTGGAAGATTGGCTTTTTCGGATGAAATTACCGGTCTCGGAACAACAACTGGTTGAGCAGGATTCCAAGTTTTGGAAGTATCTCGAAAGCCTTACTAAATAAATCGGTATGTCTGACCTCGAACAACGCGATAATCCCTACAACGTTACCCAAGCGAGCCGGATTTACTTCCTGCCGAACTTGATGACGGCTGGTAACCTCCTTTGTGGTTTTTTAGCTATTATCCGTTGTATTCAGGCTCGGTTAATTACCGATACGGGAGATTACGCCTCCCTCCACGCCGCAGGTGATGCCCTCCACGCCTCTAGTGCGCTTTATACTCAAGCTGTCTGGCTTATTTTGGCGGCGGTCGTGTTTGATTCTTTAGATGGCCGCCTGGCGCGAATGGGGGGCCGCACCTCTTTATTTGGCGCCGAATTTGATTCTCTTGCCGATGTTGTTTCTTTTGGCGTCGCGCCGGCTTTAATGGTGTTTTTTTTAATCCTAACGCCCCGCGAAGAATACCCTTGGTTTCGGGAGTTGGGTTGGATCATCGCCTTTGTTTACTTATTATGCGGCGCCGTCCGCTTAGCGCGTTTTAATGTCATTACCAATCCGTTGCTCCATCGCGGCGACCCTGAGTCTAATAAAGATTTTCTTGGCCTCCCGGTTCCTGCGGCTGCGGGTACCATCGCCTCCTTAGTTTTATTGCTGCTCAACATGGTGGTTAACACCCGCGAATTGCGCCAATTGACCATTACGCTGCCCCTACTCCTCATTCTCGTTTCTTTCTTAATGGTCAGCACTGTTCGTTATCCCAGTTTCAATCAAATTAACTGGGAGTTGAAGACTCGTTTTCGTACTTTTGTTGGGTTAATTATTGGCGGGGTTATAATTTGGCGATTTCAAGAAATTGCCTTTTTCTTTATTTTTCTGGCCTATATTTTTTACGGTCTTTTTTCCCATTATCAAAAAGGTGTTCGCCATGTGCAGATGCGTGCACTGCGGCGAAAAATAGTGAAGATGAAGCAAGAAACTTCTGAATAACTATTTTTTGTGAACAAACCTCGTCTTATTCGCTGTTATTCAGATAGGGTTCACCAGCCCTTTTGCTTTATCTTGGGTGGAGAATTCAGTGTTATCACCAAATTCACCCCCCATAATAATACGAATAATTCCTTATTGAATACCTCTCTAATCATCCTTTGTTAGTTAAAAGCCTTTTAACGCCTCCCGCCCGATGAAATTTAAGATTAACCGCGATCATTTTAGTAACGGCCTCGCCCAAGTGCTCAATGTTGTTGGGTCTAAGGCGGCGATGCCTATTTTAAGCAACGTCTTGATTGAAGCAGAAAAAGACTGCATTTCGCTTACGACCACCAATTTGGACTTAGGGATCCGCTGCAAAATTAAAGCCGAGGTAAAAGAAGGCGGCTCGGTTACTTTACCGGTTAAACGGCTAGCGACGATTGTCCGAGAATTACCCAATGTAGACGTCGCTTTTGATTCGACGGCTAATCACCAGGTTAAAATAGCTTCCGGCGGCTCCAATTTTAGAATTATGGGGATCGGCGCGGAAGAATTCCCTAAGTTGCCCGATTCGACCGACGACAAAACGTACACCCTTGAGCAAGGGGAAATAGCGACCATGCTAAGTAATGTTTCTTACGCGCAGTCTACGGACGAAACTCGGTTTATCCTGAATGGGGTTTATTTTAACTTTAAAGACGAAAAATTAACCTTGGTCGCAACCGATGGCCGGCGCCTTGCCTTGGTCAGCAAAGAACTGGCGGTGCCGGCAACGAGCGCCGGAGCAATTATTTTACCGGCGAAAACGGTCGCGGAACTCTTACGCCTGCTCGGAAAAGGGGATAAACTAAAAATTGCTTTTAATGAACGACGCGCCGCCTTCCAAATAGATACCGGGAAGGACACCAGTGGCCTGATTGATAGTATTTATTTATTTTCTAAAGTCGTGGAGGGGAATTACCCAAATTATCAGCAGGTTATTCCTAAGGAAACCCACCAGCGGATTAAATTAGAGCGCGAACTTTTTTTACAGTGTGTCCACCGGGCGGCTTTGGTTACCTCCGAGAAATCTAATTCAGTTAAAATTAAGCTTTCCAGTAATTTACTGGAAATAACCGCCTCGTCGCCCGACTTTGGTGAATCCCATGAATCAATGGCCATCGCTTATAGCGGGGCGGACCTACAAGTGGCCTTTAATCCACAGTTTGTGATGGATCCCTTAAGGGCGCTGACAAAAGACGAGGTCTTTTTTGAGCTTAAAGATGAAGTTAGCCCTGGAGTATTTAAGACTTTAGAGAGCTTTGTCTGCGTCATTATGCCTGTGCGGCTAAGTTAAGCGGCCTTCATTAAAGGGGGCGGGGAAACAACCAAGTCTGTTTAACGCGAACCCTCGGGCGGGGTGCACCGCTTTTTTGTAATCATGTCAGAAGAAATTATTTTTTTTATTACGCCCGCCCTGGTGACTTTGCTTTTGCTGTATTATGTTAACCAGCGCTTGGCTTCGCCGATCTTAGCAATACCCATTCGTTGGTTGCGGTGGATCCTTTTTGCGGTTTTTGCGGCCCAAGCAAACGAACAGGTAAACTTTATCGATCGACCGGCTGGGGTGGTCGCCGGCTTTTTTTTCCTCACCTGGTTTTTATGTGAAGCTGGGTTTAATTGGTTAAAAATAAGCGCGATCAGCCTCAGCCCGTTACCGCTTTTCCCTCGCGCGGTTGTTAATACGAGTGGTGATGAATGGCCGACGCAAAAACGCCTACTTCGGGTGCGGGATTGGCTGCGAAATAATCAGTTTACTCATCAGCAAGCGCTTAAGGCAGAGGTTGGGGGTGGAATTTGGCTCCGGACCTCGGTTTATCATAACAGCGATAACACCATTCGGCTCCACGTGTTGTTTGTTCCTCAAGAAAACAACGTGATCACGGTTTGTTTTAGTTTGGCTACTTTAACAACCGGAACGCGGCGTTACGTAACGGATAATCTTTATATTCCCTTTGGCGGTTTTTATCCGGAGAGTTGGCAGGTCGCGCGGAACCCTTGGCGGCGGAGTCTGGCACGCTTACTAGCGCAACATACTCAGCGAGTAAAACAGTCAGGGGAAAAAGCGATCGCTTGGGAAATTAGTCCCAGTGAAGACAGCCAGCAACAGCAGCAGCATATGGAGGCAATCAATCTAGAGCTGGGTTATTTAATGCCCCATGCCGACCGGGAAGAATACGGAAAGATTTCTGCTGAGGGGCGCTTCCGGATTTGGAAAGAGGCTTGGCTGCTTGATTATTTTGGCCTCGCCGCGCGGTATCATTAAAAGCGGCAGACAGCGCTACGCGGGTAGCTATTTTGGCTCCGCAGAAAGGACTCGTCTCCGCCTTTTATACAGCTAAAGTTAAGCAATGTTATTATTTGCAGTCACCGCTGTAGAAAAACTAAAAAATCAAAAACCGGAAGTTTGGTTCAAGGTAGGAATCGCCGTGTTAGCAGTGCTGGTGGTTGTTTTTATCGTCCGCCGGATCCTGCAAATGAATAAAGTTATTGCGGGGGTTTTAATCTTTGTCGTCGGGGCGGTAGTTTTTTTTTCCTGGGTCTATAATCGAAATGAACCCAAATTTCTTACCCCAATCGTTCGGGCAGTCGCGCCATTTTTCCCCAGCGCGGGAGCCTACGCAACCAAACAGCAACAGCCGCCCAAGTCCTGATGGGGGTCAGCAGTTAGTTTTATTACACAACGCGGCTAAAAATCAGATTGGTGTTCGGGTCGATGGCATTAATAATGTAACCCTTATGAGTAAAAAACACTCTGACATCGGCTTAATTGGTTTAGCTGTCATGGGCCAAAATTTGGCGCTCAATATCGCTGACCATGGCTTTCAAATCTCGGTCTTTAATCGGACGGTAGAAAAAACCGAAAAATTTATCACCGAAAATCCCGCCACGCCTGGTGGGGTGGTCGGCACCAAGACACTGCCGGAGTTCGTCGCCTCCCTGGCTAAGCCGCGCAAAATGATTATTCTCGTGCAGGCGGGCAAGGCGACCGACGCCGTCATCGACGGCCTCGTGCCGCTGCTCGAACCTGCCGATATCATCATCGACGGCGGTAACGCGCTCTGGACCGACACCATCCGCCGCGAAAAAGCCCTCAAGGATAAGGGGCTTCGGTTTATCGGCTCCGGCGTGTCTGGCGGCGAGGAAGGCGCCCGCTTTGGCCCAGCGCTCATGCCCGGTGGTGACGCCGCGGCTTATAAGGAGCTTGCCCCCATCTGGAACGCTATCGCCGCGAAGGTTGATGCAAAGACCGGCCAACCCTTGACGGGTGCTGCGCCCGGCCAGCCCATCATCGGCGGCGTGCCTTGCGCCACTTACATCGGCGAGAACGGCGCGGGCCACTACGTCAAGATGGTCCACAATGGCATCGAATACGGCGACATGCAGATGATCTGTGAAGCCTACGCCCTAATGCAGGGCCTGCTCGGCCTCAAGGCGGCCGAAATGGGCGCGATCTTTTCCGAATGGAACGCCGGCGCACTCGACAGTTTCCTAATCGAGATCACCGCCGATATCCTCAAACAGAAGGATCCGCTCACGAAAAAGAAAGCTTTCGTCGACATCGTCCTTGATACCGCCGGCCAGAAAGGCACCGGTAAGTGGACCTCGACCAACGCGCTCGACATGGGCGTCCCTGCCCCGACCATCGCTGAGTCTGTCTTCGCCCGCTGCATCTCGGCCATCAAGGAGGAGCGGGTTGCCGCCTCGAAGATCTTGAAGGGCCCAGGCAGGAAATACCGCGGCTCCAAGAAGGCTCTCGTGCAGGCGATCCACGACGCCCTCTACTGCTCGAAGATCTGTTCGTATGCGCAGGGCTTCCAACTCATGCGCACCGCGCAGAAGGAATACAACTGGACGCTCAATTTTGGCGAGATCGCCCAGATCTGGCGTGGCGGCTGTATTATCCGCGCCGCTTTCCTGCAAAAGATTACCGAGGCCTATGCCCGGAATCCACATCTCGCGAATCTGCTGCTCGACCCGTATTTCAACAAGATGGTAAAAAAGGCGCAGGAAAACTGGCGCAAGGTCGTCTCGCTTGCCGCCGAATGCGGCGTCGCCGCACCGACGTTCAGTTCCGCCCTCTCCTACTACGACAGCTATCGTTCCGCTCGGCTGCCGGCCAATCTACTCCAGGCGCAGCGCGATTACTTCGGTGCCCACACCTACGAGCGCACCGACCAACCGCGCGGCAAGTTCTACCATATTGACTGGCCAGAAGCATCCCGCCCACAACTCGAGGCCTGAGCCTTAATTAAATTTAGCCTGCAGATCGGAAATCTGACAGGATTGGGCCGCCGGCGAGGTTAGCCAACCCTGCGCGTGCAGGAAGGCGGCTGGTTCATTCGCGCGGCCAAGGTCGGCGAGTCGTAATAAACCAGCAATAAGAGTAAATTGCGCAGTGGAATTAGCGGGATTTGTTTGGGCGGCCCGCAGAAGAGCCGTTAGGTCGGTCGGCTGGTGGCTGGCGGCCAGAACCCCTTTATCGCTCAGGAAAAAAGAAAGGGCTGCACCCAAACTCAAAATATAAGTTAAAGGAGAGACCGGAATGGAATAAATTTCTTGGGCTTGAGCGGGTAGCGCCGTCCATTCCATATATTTACACAGTTGCTCTCGGAGTAGTAGTAAAGCGCTATCACCAGAAGTGGGCGTCCAACGAGCCGAGAAAGTCTTGAGTTCCCGAAATTTCTTAACCTCCCAAATCCGCAGACTTAATTCGAAATCATCGTTCCGATTGCGCAAGGTGCCTGTAACCACATAATCAAGGCCGCCATCAGTGCTATCGTTGAGCTGACGCAAGTTTTCAGCCGTCCACTCCATGGGAAAAACAGCGTAATGATCGCCGAAAGTGCCAATCGCCGCGACGGGGGCATAACCAGCACTATAACTAAAAGTTTCTGCCAGCCACAAAGGCAGCCCGCGACAAAGTTGACCGGTAAGATTTTCTGATTGGACGGCGCTGCCGGCGGAATTTTCCAATCCCAGTAAGGCGCACTGGGCGAAGGCGACGCGGCGGAGCTTTCCCGCGGGGCGCGTCCAAAGGAGCGGCGCGAGGGCTTCGACTCCATAAAACCAAATGGGCTTACTTATACTGACTAAACTAATTTTTTTCCCGGGCTCAGCCGTGTGTTCCGCTTCTGTTTCGCTAATAAAAAGTTCAGAAACGGCATTAGAAAAACCGACTAAACGCGCTTCCAGTTCTGGTCGGCCAAGGGAAAACAGCAGATCGAGAAGATGTTGGGCCGCCTCCGCATTACGGGTGACTAAGTAAGCTTGCAGCAGATTAATGCCAGCCGGCGCGCCGTGCTTTTCCACATCATAACGCGGGGCGAGCAATTCGATAATTTCCTGCACATAACCATTGGTCCCAAGATCGGCGGATATCGTCATGAGCACATCGCTGCGGTCACTGGCGTTAGCCAAGATAGATTCATAGAGGGCGAGCGCCGCCGGGAGGTCTTTAGTTTTTAATTTTTCGCGGGCGGCGGCGAGTTGCGGCATCAGGCCGCCCGCGACCGAAGCCTTTTCTGGAGCCGGCGAAGGGGCTTCTTCCCCAGGACGATTAGATAATTCCATGAGGGCAGCAAAGCGTTGGCCGGCGCGCTGGCGAACAGAAAGCTACGGTCGCCTCGCGGGAAGTGGGGGGTCTATTTATAGGCATCAAGCGGGTGGTAGCAGGAGTTATTTTTACCGCGTTGACCAGACCGAGTAGACCAGTAGTTAAACCCCACCGTCCTCCTGGCGCTTTTACCGTCTGGCGTCGGCTAGTTTGATGAATCGAGTCCACATAAAAACCTATGGTTGTCAGATGAACGAACGCGACAGCGAAGCGGTCGCGGCTTTATTGCGCGCGCGCGGTTATCGGCTAGTGGGGCCAGAGGCCGACTGTGATATTTTGCTACTCAATACTTGCAGTGTGCGGGATGCGGCGGAACAAAAAGCAATCGGGAAGGCGGCGAATGTAGCGAATCGGAAAAAAAAGAATCCAGATTTTATTTTAGGTATCCTTGGCTGTATGGCGCAGAATCGTGGGGCGGAGTTGCTCGATCAGCTACCCGATCTTGATCTCATCATCGGCACGCAAAAATTTCATCAAGTCCCCGATTATCTTGATAATCTACGCGCGGCGCAGGCGGCCGGGGTACCGATTGGGGCCACCATCATCGATCTTGAGGCGGAAAATGGTTCGCAAAATACGATTCGCGATCATGTGTTGGCCGAAAAACAAGTCACCGCGTTCGTTTCGATTCAGCAGGGTTGTAATATGGATTGTTCGTTTTGCATTGTGCCTAAAACCCGCGGGGATGAACGCTCTCGGCCGATGAAGGAGATCGTTCAGGAATGTGAAAAACTGGTCGCGGGGGGCGTTAAGGAAATTACTTTGCTCGGACAGATCGTGACGAGCTATGGCCGGCGCGACTATGAGCACACGGGCGGGGTCACGCCTTTTGTGCAGCTCCTCGAGCAGGTAAACGTTATTCCTGGTTTGCACCGCATCCGCTTTACTTCCCCCCACCCGCGGGGTTTTAAGGACGACTTAATCGCCGCTTACGGCCGCTTGAATAAACTCTGTCCCTATGTGCATTTACCGCTGCAATCGGGGTCTAATCGAATTTTGAAGGCCATGAACCGACCCTACACGCGCGAACGCTACAGTCAGATTGTTGATGACTTGCGGGCGGTCCAGCCGGCCATGTATTTTTCCACGGATGTAATTGTCGGCTTCCCTGGAGAGACCGCCGAAGATTTTGCTGAAACCCGGGAGCTCTTTGAGCGAGGGAACTATGATATGGCCTATATTTTTAAATATTCTATCCGCACAGGGACTCCGGCTGCGACGTTCGGGGAACAAGTCCCTGATGATATTAAAGAGGAGCGTAACCAAGTTTTGTTAAAAATTCTTGCGGCTAATTCCAACCGCCGAAATAGCCAATTAATTGGCACCAGCCAAGAGGTGCTGGTGGAGGGACGGGACAAGAAGGGGTTGCGTTATACCGGGCGAACACCGGGTAATCGGGTAGTTCACTTTGAAGCTAACGATCGGCTTATTGGTGAAGTGGTGGCGGTTAAGATCGAGCGGGCCACGACGGCCGTGCTTTACGGGACCCTTAGTTTGGTGGGGGTTTAAGGGGAAGTATTTTGGGAGCCGACCCAGTAAAAGAGAGTTCTGAGCTTGTGGATAAAGAGAACGAGTAAGAGAAAGGGGGCGCACTTATGTCTCTTTTCCTCGCCACTCTTTTAGCCGGACTGTTTCTCACCATCGTGGGTGGGCTGCTGGTCTGGAATCATTCGGTGATTGCTTCAGGTGCGCGGGCTTTGCCGCGCTCGGGCTTTACCGCGGGGTTACTTTTTGGTTCAGCGGCGGGTTGGTTTATTTGGCGAATTTCACAACTTGGTGAGTCCGATCTTATTTTTGTCCAGACCCCCCAACCCATTATGGCAGGCTTTGCCGTTTTAGCGGTGCTAGCTTTTATTTATGCGCCCGACTTTCTCGCGGTGCGTGGTGGGAGTGCGCTGATGTTATTAAGTGCTGAGCCACTGCTTAATTCCGCCTACATGGAGTATCAATACCCCCAGCGGCTTTTGCTGGTCAGCGCCGTTTATAGCGGATTGTGCCTCGCGCTTTATCTTGCAGCGGCGCCTTATCGCTTGCGGGATTTCTTTGGGTGGCTTTTTCAAGAACCTGCTCGGCCGAGATGGTTAGGGGGCGGCTTGCTTCTTTACGGGCTAGCCACCGCCGTCGCCGCATTTACTTACTAAGTTATGGCTACGCTCGATTCCACCTCGACGGTGTTCCTTATTTTGGCGGGCCCCGCTGGGGTTGGTAAAAGCACGCTCTGTGATCGATTAGTAGCGGAGGTGGCAGGTTTTGAGCGAGTGGTTACAGCAACGACTCGACCGGCACGCGCGAATGAAGTAAACGGCCGGGATTATCACTTTTTAACGGAAGGTGAGTTTGATTCGCGGTTGGCGAACGGAGAGTTTTTGGAGTGGGCTTGGGTGCATCGTAAATATCGCTATGGCACACTAAAGTCAGCCGTCCTTGGTCGGTTACCGCAGACTAATTTAACCGCAAATGTTGACGTTCAGGGCGTGCGCAATATCCGGGCCGCCGCGGAAACCCTCCCTTTGCTCAAAACCCGCCTGGTTACTATTTTTGTCGCCCCCGATTCTTTTGATGTCCTGCGGGAGCGGTTACAGGGGCGTGGGCCGGTAAGTGCGGAGGAACTTGAGCGGCGTTTACAAAGTGCGGAGCTAGAAATGGCGGAACGAAATTCCTATGATTATGTTATTCATAGCGGCAGCAAGGAACAGGATTTCCGCGCCCTCTTGGCTTTTTGGGAGCAAGCGCGCCGCAAAGTCGCTGGATCTACCGCCTAATTTATGGCGCCCGCGTTGCGCTTTCCGGTCAGTGATCATTCCAACGGGCAGCGGTTTTTTAACCCAAGCGGCCAACGGCCGGCGGCCGCTTTTTCAGCCTTAATTAAATGGGGTTATCAGCGCTTAGTTTTACGGCAGAAAATCAATTGGCCTAAGGCTATTCGTCAGAATCGCGAAGCCCTTATACCCCAGCAAAGTTTAACCGGAAAAACGGCGGTTACCTTTATCGGGCATTCTACTTTTTTGCTCCAGCAGCCCAATCTGAATTTACTGACGGATCCTATTTTTTCTGAGCGGGCTAGTCCCTTCTCTTGGGTTGGGCCTAAGCGAGTACGGCCGCCGACTTTAAAATTAACCGAACTGCCGCGGATCCAGGTCGTCCTCATCAGCCACAATCATTATGATCATCTTGATTTACCCACGCTGCGCTGGTTGGCGCGCGAGCATCAACCGCGGTTTATCACGATGCTCGGCAATAAAGCGTGGTTAGAAAAACGCGGTGTAAAGAATGTCGAGGAGCTTGATTGGTGGCAGTCTCATCAAGCCACGCCAGCACTCGAGGTAATCGGGACCCCCGCGCAGCATTTTTCTGCCCGCTGGCCTTGGGATCGCTGCGCAACCCTGTGGGGTGGCTTTGCCCTTAAGACGCCGGCCGGAAAATTTTATTTTGCCGGGGATTCTGGCTATAATCAGACTTTTAAAGAAATTGGCGCACGTTTGGGCCCTTTTGATTTAGCATTAATACCGATTGGAGCTTACGAACCCCGTTGGTTCATGCAACCGGTGCACTGCACCCCAGATGAGGCGGTGAAGATCCACCAAGCGGTCGGCTCTCGGCAAAGTTGGGCGATGCACTTTGGCACCTTTCAACTAACAGATGAAGGAATTGACGATCCAGCGATTGCCCTCGCGGCGGCGAGAATCGCGCACGGCTTAGACCCGATGGATTTTACCGTACCTGATTTTGGGGAAACAAAATGGGTAGGTTAGCCTTTACCGTTGTTAGCAGATATAAAAAAGACCCAGCGTAAATGCTGGGCCTTAGGAGCAAATTATTCGTAAGATTACGGGTGGCGGGCGTTATAGAAACTAACGAAATCAGTCGTTAGATCGAGCTCCGGCTTAGCGTTCAACACCGCTTCGCTGAGTTTCGCTAAATCAAGCAAGAGGTCGATGTTGTGCTCTTTGGAGAAAGCGCGGATCTCTTTGCCGATCTCGGCGGCAATGGGAGACTGCAGTTCCTGGACGCGCTTATTATAAGCCTCTTGAGCGGCTTGTTGTTTACCTTGCAGTTCCTGCTGTAATTTTTGCCCAGCAGCTTGCTGCTCTTCCATCGCCTTAGCATTAGCTTTGGGATCGGCATTAAGCTTGGTGAGTTCACCGACAATGGTCCGCAGTTTTTCGCTGAGCAGTGAGAGCTCACTTTGCGTGCCGCTAAATTCGAGCTCGAGACCTTGCGCGACCTTCACCAGCTGTTTAATGCCGACCCGCTCATCGAGAAAAGCCGAGCTGTTGAGGTAGGCCAAACGGACAGGCTCGATCGTTTTAACCGCCGCCGCAGGGGTTGTTTGGGCGGTGATTGGAGCCACCAACGCTAGAGCGAGGACGGCGGAAAGGAAGGGGATAGAAGATTTCATGGGTGTCTAGACCTAGAGGCTGCTCACTCTTTGGCAAAGGCAAAAAGTTACTTTATGGATGCTAGCTGGCCACAGCCAGCGGCGATATCAATCCCTCGGCGCTGCCGTACGGTGCTAGGCAGACCATAATCAGCGAGCACTTGTTGAAAGCGGCGCGCGGCGTCTTGTCCGGTCGGTGCACCCCCATAACCCGAAGTGGGATTCAGGGGAATAAGATTAACTTGGGCGGGCTGGCCTTGGAGCAACTGGCCGACGGCATGAGCACTTGTGACGGAATCATTTTTGCCCTCAATAAGAGTCCACTCGTAAAATATTTTACGCTGCAGCTTTGCGCTATAATAACGACACGCCTCCATCAAGGCATCAAGCGGCCACTTGGTGGCCACCGGAACCAGCGCCGCCCGTTCAGCTTGCGTGGCGCCGTGCAAAGAGACGGCCAAGCTGATGGGGCGAGCTTCATCAGCGAGCCGGATAATCCCAGGAATAACGCCCACGGTGCTGAGGGTTATTTTTTTTGCGCCGAGCGCCAAGCCGGTTTGATCACACAAAATATCAACCGCTTTTAGCACAGCATCATAATTATGGAGCGGTTCCCCCATCCCCATCAGAACGATATTGCGGAGTCGCTCATGACGGTCATGGGGAGAAGCACTGTGCGGATTAGCCAAAGGGGGTGACTCTTTAGAAAAACCTAAGGATGAGGCAGACTCAGGGGAGACGAGCTGGCCTGTTTTAGAGGAGGAGGTGCGTAGTGCTTGGTCGACGTGCAGGGCTTGGGCCACGATTTCACCTGCGCTGAGGTGACGGGCAAAACCCATTTGTCCGGTGGCACAGAACACGCAACCCATGGCGCAACCAGCCTGACTACTAATGCAGGCGGTGACGCGGCCGGTGTAACGCATGAGCACAGTTTCAATTTTCCGCTTATCCTCAAGCGCGAGCAAATATTTGCGGGTGAATCCATCGGCGCTATGGGTTTCGAGGGCGGCCGGCAGACGAGAAAAAAGTAAGTTACTTTCTGCGTGGGTCCGGAAGCGCGGCGGCAGCTCTGACATTTGCGCCCAATCGCTTAAGCCTTCTTGGTAGCCATAGCGCCAGAGACGGGCGGCATGGACAGGGCTAAAGTCCCAGCGAATTACTAATTGGCGTAATTCTTCACGGGTTAAATCGTAGAAATTTATAGGGGCAGCAGACATGGGAGGCCCTTGTCATTGCGAGGAGCGGGGCGATGAGGCAATCCATCTTGCAGGATTAAACCCTTCCCTGCCGCCCGGCCGCGTAAATAAATACGAGTGGGGATTTGCCTTAAAAATTAACCCGCGTTTACTTATCATGATGAGGAATAAAGCTATTCTCGCTGGAGGGACTGGATTAATCGGTCGGGCCTTGGCGCAGCACATGGTGACGCTGGGTTGGGAGGTAGTTGTTTTAACCCGGGAGCGCCAGCCGCCACCGGCGATTAATCAGCTCGCCGCGTCCTCCCCTCGGTTAGTTTATTGGGATGGAGTAGAAATTGGCCCATGGGCCGCAGAGCTGGCAGGAGCGGCGGCTTTGGTGAATTTAGTGGGGAGAAGTATTGATTGTGTTTTTACCCCCAAAAATAAGCAGGCCATCCTCGAATCTCGGCTTCAGGCTGTAGCGACCCTTGGGCGGGCGATCGCACAATGCCCACAACCGCCAGCGGTGTGGGTGCAAGCAAGCGCCGTTGGTTTTTATGGAACAGAGGGCGCGGCTCCGTGTACTGAGACTGCACCTGGGGGCACAGATTTCTTGGCGGAGGTGTGTCGCCAATGGGAGGCGGCCTTGCCCGCAGCTTGTCCAGCCGCCACCCGATTAGTAATCTTCAGATTAGGGATCGTGCTCGACACGCACGGCGGGGCTTATCCTGCCTTGGCGCGATTAACGCGTTTTTATCTCGGTGGGGCGGCCGGTTCTGGGCGGCAGGGTTTCTCCTGGATTCATTATCATGATGTTCGGCAGGCTTTCCAGCAGGCGATTTTGCAGCCGGCACTGCGGGGAGTTTATAATCTCTGCGCCCCACAAGCCTGTACGAATGCTAATTTTATGGCCGGCTTGCGGCGATCACTGCATCGACCTTGGGCACCAGCGGCGCCGGCGCTGCTCGTAAAACTAGCCGCCACTTATTTAATGAATACGGACTCCTCCCTTATTCTCGGGGGTCGGACCTGTTCCCCGCGCCGTTTATTAGACCAAGGTTTTTCGTTTGAATTCCCAGAGCTCGCCAGCGCTTTGGGCGATCTCGCCCGATGATCAGCCGTATATATCAGACAGAATATTTACTTTTTTCTGGTTCGCAGGGAGAGAGCCCTTCGTAATTGTGCACCGATCCCGCGGTATCTGCCCAGAGCGGCAAGTTATTATCCCGAGCGCGGTGAGTTTGAATAATTTCCTGCTGAATCGTCTGATCACGAGCCTGTAACATTAAGCGATTGAGTGCGGTGTAGAGGACATCCTCTGGTTTTAAACCGAGGGCGGTGGCTAAACGAACAACAGGGGCTGATTCCGCCTCATCGAGATGGAGTTTGATATTCATGGGGAGCTTCTTGGAAGCAGGGATAGTATAAGGCAATTAGGCGAAGCCGTCTGCGCAGATATTGTTCTATGTGCAGCATGCGCGCGGTTGCCTTTTCGTGGTGATAAATTAAGTAACCCTCATGATTGAGGCCCTGACCAAGTTTCTGCAGGCGTTTATTCCCTTATTTGTGGCCATCGATCCGATTGGGTTGGTCGCAATTTTTCTGGGGCTAGGCCAAAATGTAGCGCCCGCGCAGCGGCAGAAAATAGCTGATCAAGCAACCTGGACGGGCGGCCTCGTTGCGCTGGGTTTTCTTTTTCTGGGCCAAAATGTATTTAAGGCGGTGGGAATCTCCGTGAGTGATTTTCAAATCGCGGGAGGGCTGATCTTATTTATTCTTGCGGCCAAGGATTTAATTCAATCGGCGGCCGAGCCGGAAAAATTGCCAGAAGATTTTGGCGTCGTGCCGTTGGGGATGCCACTGATTGCCGGGCCGGCCTCGATTACCACTTTACTGGTGTTGGCGCAAACCCAAGCCATTGGCTTGGGGGTTACGTTAGTGGCCTTGGTGGTTAATCTCGGGATCGTGGTTTTGGCACTCCATTATAGTGTGTGGCTGGGGCAAAAAATTAGCGCCACTGGGCTGCGGGCTATTTCAAAAATTGTTTCCATGCTCTTGGCCGCAATTGCGGTGAATATGATTCGGCGGGGCTGGAGTAGTTAAGCCTGACCGGTTGGTATTTTTTGCGCATGAAAGGAACCTTGGTTTTTTTACTGCTGGCGGGAGTTTTGTCAGCCGCCACCTCGGCCGATTGGGCGGTGCGTCTGGATCGCACGGTGCGCGCGGTGCAGACCGAATTTTCCGCCCCCCAACTTAATCCGACGCAGCTGGCCATTACGGTAATCGATTTACGCCAACCGCAGGTCCCGCTCAGGGTGGATTATCGCGGGGCGGAGCGATTTTATCCGGCGAGTGTTATTAAACTATTTTTTCTGGCCTACACGCATCACCTGCTGGCCGCTGGTCGCCTGGTGGATTCCCCTGAGCTGCGGCGGGGTTTACGCGATATGATCGTAGAATCTTTTAACGAGGCGACGAGTTACATTGTTGATGTCATCACCAATACCACGAGCGGCCCAGAAATGACGGCTGCCGACTTGGTGGTTTGGAGCCAACAACGTGGCGCCGTCACTCAATATTTTCAGACGCTCGGTTATACCAATGTAAACGCTCAACGTAAACCTTGGGGGGAAGGTCCTTATGGGCGGGAAAAACAGGCCATGGCGGTCCACTTGCCAGCCAGAAATTTTCTTTCGACCAATGACACCGCCCAACTCCTGCAAGAAATTGCTCTCGGTCGCTGGATTTCACCCGCCTGCTCTAGCGAAATGCTCGCTTTGATGGAGCGTGATCTAACAAAATCACCAAACTTAAGTACCGAGGAGGAAGGCCTTAATTTTACCGGGCCCGCACTATCACCGGGAATGAAATTATGGTCTAAGGCCGGTTGGGTGAGTTGGGCACGGCATGACGCGGCCTTGATTGGTTTACCCGATGGCGGACGCATCATTATCGTTACTTTTACGGAAGGGCGCGAACACGCCGGTAATCGGGCAATTATTCCAGCGGTGGCGCGCCACCTTCTCGCAGACTTGCCGCCGATTACGCCGTAATGGTCGGGGAAAGCCTTAGGCCTCGCCGGGATGAGCCGGTGGCGTCCGGCGCGCACCCTTTATCCACGAAAGGTCGTGAGCAGGTCTGCATAAATTTTTGCGGAGTCGACCAAGTCTTTAACGCGAGCCCGTTCATCGACCCCATGGTAATCGAGGCCTCCGGGGCCATAGCCCAGGGTGGGAATCTTTTTAACCTGCGCAAAAAAGTGCATATCATTAAAGCCGGTTGAAACCATAAACTTGGTGGGTCGGCGGCGAATGCGGGACACGCTCGCTTGCAGGGCCGCGAACAACGGATGGTTCGGGGGGCGGTAGCAAGAGAAGTTGTCGGAGATTTTACTAACAGTAATGCGGCATTGGGGAATTTTGCGGGCGGCTGATTTTAGGAAGGCGGTGAGCGCGTGTTCCGCCGAGCGGACATTCTCATTGGGCAGAACTCGGCGATCGATGGTAAAGCTGGCTGCGGCGGGGACCGTGTTGATCTTGCCGCCCTCTCCGGCGGAGAAAACGCCGCCAATATTTATAGTGGGATGAAGCCTTTCGCCGTTCGGGGCGCGGAAAGTTTGGCGTGCTAATTGGCGTTTGTAGTTATTGAGCGCCAAGACGAGCGCCGCCATTTTTTCGAGAGCGTTGATGCCTTGAGTTGGCAGCGAGCCGTGCGCGGCTTTGCCGTGAACCTGCACGTTCAGCCAGACCACTCCATTATGACCGCAGCAGATGGCATTACCTTCACCCCCTTCGCCGACCACGGCGTAATCAGCGCGCAGTTTACCGTAGGGAGTGATCCAGCCGGTACCGAGAGCGCTATCAGTTTCCTCATCTGCGACGAAGGAGACTTCGATATTAAAATTAGGTCGGACGCCAGTTTGCTGAAGTGCTTGGATGGCAAAAATAATACTCGCGATTGCCCCTTTCATATCAGCGGTC
Organism: uncultured Verrucomicrobiota bacterium; assembly: GCA_903906135.1. Classification (GTDB taxonomy): domain Bacteria; phylum Verrucomicrobiota; class Verrucomicrobiia; order Opitutales; family Opitutaceae; genus Lacunisphaera. The sequence goes on from CAIVJE010000027.1 coordinate 17,490, forward strand.
CCACGACCATAGATCCACCCGCGTTCGATTGTCGGGTTAAAGGCTGTGCCATGCCGCCACTTACCCGAGACGGGGACGACGTCGTAGTGAGCGTTAAAGTGAATTGTTTTTTTTGCGCCCGTATCCCAAAAGCCAATAACATTGTAACGCGGGTAAGCGAGCAGGTCGGGCAGGGTTTTCTTTTGGAGCGCGCGGGGAATGCGGATTCGGCGAACCTTAAAGCCGAGATTTTTTAACGTGGAGGCTAATAACCGTGTGATCGCCCCGTAATTTTCTCCCGGGGGGTTAACCGTCCGCAGCCGAACAATTTTTTGCAGAAAAGCAGTTAACTCATCTGTACGGTGATCGAGATAAAGACTCGGCGTAAGTTCGTAGGGTAATTTACTAGCCATGGTTAAAATGAGTGATGAGAAGTTTTAGGGCCACGAGGGACGCCATAAAAAGGAAAAGGGGTCGGACAAAACGCGCGCCCCGCGTCATGGCTAAATGCGCCCCGAGGCGCCCGCCGACTAATTGGCCCGCACCCATGGTCAGACCGGGCAACCAGAGAACCGTACCAGCGATGGAAAAATAAATCAGAGCGGCAATATTACTCGCGAAATTCATGACCTTGGTGTGACCGGCCGCGCGGACGAAATCATGACCCAGTAAGGTAACGAAGGCGATGGTCCAAAATGACCCAACGCCAGGCCCAAAGAACCCATCATAAAAGCCCAAACCTAAGCCGAAGATTAAATAAAAAGAGAGTGTCTCCATGCGATGATGGCGGCTATTTTCTCCGAGTTGCGGACGGAAAATCATATAAACGACAATGCTCCCTAACAACCAAGGGATGAGAGTGCTGAGGAAACGGGGATCGAGGAGTTGCATCGCGCAGGCCCCGCCTAAGCCCCCGAGAGCTGTCAGGGCAAAGCCCAGGCGGCATTCATTTAGGTTTACCACCCCGCGCCGGGCAAAACTCCAGGCCGCCGAAGCTGACCCAAAAGTTCCCTGGAGTTTGGAAGTAGCCAGCGCGAGAGGCGCCGGGATGCCCAGTCCGAGTAAGGCTGGTAAGGCAATGAGTCCACCGCCGCCCGCAATCGCATCAACCGTACCTGCGACTAAGCCGGTGACGAAGAGTGCGGGATAAGCCCACCAGGGAATTTCAGGGACGAAGAGCATA
>CAIVJE010000028.1 GCA_903906135.1 uncultured Verrucomicrobiota bacterium
ACGCGGCCCGGGGCTGATGAAGCCGAAGAGACTTACGCCGCTGACAATCAGCCGTGTGAAGTGGAGACCCATGCCCGGAGCATTACTTTAACGGGAGCGATTGATCCGGTGCAGCGTATTCAACGTGGGTTTAAAATTACGTTACTTGAATCCGACTGTATCGCGATCGATCATTTTGTGCGCAACGAAAGCGAGATGCTCTGGAGCGGCGGTTTGTGGGCGCTCACTTGCACCGTGCCGACCAAGGAGACGCGCTACTTGGTTCCGCTCGGGGATGGTTCGTCGTGGGACAGCGCCACGATGGTTGGTTTTCGTACTTGGGGTGGCGGGCATGGCGGCGTGGGTTTTGATGATCCGCAATTTCAATTTACCCAAGACGCCTTTGTGCTGCACCCAGCTGGGCGCGAAAATAAGCGCATGATTCGAGCGGATGCAGGCATCATCGCCCTGCATGATCCCGCCCAACGCCTCGTTTTTGCCAAGCAGGTAGATTATCAAGCGGCCGGCAATTACCCCATGGGCACCAATATTGCTCTCTACGTCGGACCTGATAATTTTATGGTTGAGATGGAGACGATGGGGCCCGTCGTCACCGTCAAACCTGGGCAGGTGCTCGCTCATCGTGAGACGTGGGTGCTGACGACGGCGAAGGCCGCGCCGACCTCGGAGAAATTGCGCGGGCTGTTTGTGTAGGCGCCGCGCTAGGCTCGCGTCCTGAATTGCGCGAGTAGCCAGCTAAGCAGCGGTAACTCCCGCGCGGAACGCATCCGCTAAGCTGCGGCAACTCCGGCCCGGAACGCAGCGGCTACGCCGCCGCAACTCCGGCCCGGAACGCACCTGCTTACGCAGCTGCAATTCCGGCCATCAGCCTCATCAGCGTAGCTTCACTGAAATCACCGCGACCAACTTCGCCAGCGATACGACCTTCGCGCATCACGAGGATCCGGCGGCAGAGCCCAATTAATTCGGGGAGTTCAGATGAAACCACGAGGAGTGCTTTGCCTTCGCAGGCGAGTTCATCGAGCAGTTGATAAATTTCAGCCTTCGCGCCGACGTCCACGCCCCGAGTTGGTTCATCGATGAGCAGCACGTCACAGGAACGCGCGAGCCATTTGGCTAAAGCGATCTTCTGTTGATTGCCGCCGCTTAAACCAGCGGTGATGGTTTCGAGGGAGGGGGCTTTGACGCGCAGTCGCTTGGTGTAACGTTCCGCGAGAGTTTGCTCAGCAGCGCGCCGCACCCAACCGAAGGTGGTCAGGGCGGGGAGGGCGGCGAGGCAGGTGTTTTCGCGACAGTTCAGCCCGAGGACGAGTCCTTGGCGCTTGCGATCCTCCGGGACGAGACCAACGCCGGCGGCGAGCGCGGTCGCGAGTGAGCCGAGCGGGAGTGATTTTCCTTTAACGGCCAAACTGCCGGAGGCGGCGGGATCGAGTCCGAAAATAGCTTCGACGACTTCGCTGCGGCCTGCGCCGACAATGCCCGCGATGCCGACGATCTCGCCGGCCCGCACGGAGAGATTAATGTTAGAGAATTTGCGGGGCGAGCTGAGCGCGGTGACGCGGAGGCATTCGTCGCCGAGTGGACGGGTTAGGTGGTTGGGCGTCGCAATGAGCAATTCGCGGCCGATCATTTGCGTCACGACTCGGTGCGGCGTCGTGTTGGCGATCGATTCAGTGGCAACGTGGTGACCATCACGCAGGACGGTGATGTTGTCGCAAATAGCGAAGAGCTCTTCGATTCGGTGGGAGACGTAGATCAGCGTGATGCCGCGAGCTTTCAATTCGCGCACGAGGCGGAAAAGTTCCGCGGTTTCGGTGGCGGAGAGCGAGCTAGATGGCTCGTCCATCACGATTACTTTGGCTCCGGTGCCAACCGCGGCGGCGATCTGTACGAGTTGCTCCCGGCCGGTGGAGAGCGTGCCGATGATGGTATCGGGGTCGATATCGGCTCCGATGGTGGCCAGCATGGCGCGCGCGCGCGCGCGAAGTTCGGGGCGGTTTACGAAACCCGCGCGGCGGGGGAGATCACCGAGGCAGAGATTTTCTGCCACCGAGAGGTTCGGGCAAAAGGCCAGCTCCTGATGAACCATGGCGATCCCCAATTCGCGAGCGACGAGCGGGTTGGTTGGCTGGATAATGCGTCCAGCCATTTTTAATTCTCCGCTGTCAGCCGTGTGCACTCCGGCGAGAATTTTTCCCAGAGTGCTTTTGCCGGCGCCATTTTCTCCGATGAGGGCATGGCAGGTCCCGCGCTCCACGGAGAAACTCACCCCGTCGAGCGCAAGCACACCGGGGAAGCGCTTGGTGATCCCGCTGAATTCAAGAAAAGGCATGGGGCCCGCGAAATACGCAAAAGACGCGAAATTCAGGAAGCACTCGCGCCTTTGCCGCGAGAGTTGGCGATTCGTTCATATTCGACCTTGGGGAAGTGGCCAAAGTTTACCAACAGGCCCAGTTGGTGGCCCGTGGCATGGAGATAATTGAGCACTTGGGAGCGATGCTCGTCGGTCAATTTACTTACGGCTTTGATTTCGAGGATCACCTTTTCGTAGCAGATGAAATCTGGGACAAAATGGTGTTTCAAGGTTCTCCCGCGGTAAGTCACCGGGAGTTGTGGTTGGATGACTATCGGCAAACCGAGAAAACTAAATTCGATCTCTAAGCATTCTTGGTAGATCGACTCGGTGAATCCGCAACCCTTGTCCTTATACACTTCGAAGCATGCGCCCATGATCGCGTAGCTTTCTTTTTCATACAGAATCATGGGGTCAGATTTTCGCGTCTTGAGCGTGTTTCGCGGGTAATCTGCCTCACTTCGGCATCCACTTATCCCAATTTTTACCGAAGGCATCCACGTTCTCTTTGGTCACCGGGATGAGCGCGCTAACCTCTTTCACGGCTGGTGGGTTTTTCTTGAAGACGATTTTTTCGATCAGCAACTCAACGGTGCGATGACCCCATTCGTAGCATTGCTGGGCGAGCAGCACGGGCACGTGGCCGCTGCGAATGTAGGCAAGCTGGGCAGGGAGGGCATCGACCGAGACGCATTGTACGGTGCCGGGTTGCCACTTGAGGGCGTTGTCGGTAAAGAGTGGCCAGCCACCGATCATGGCCCAGCCGGTGACATCGGGGTTGGCTTGCATCACTTGCTCAACTTTGGCGGCGGCATCTTGCGCCGTCTCTTTATGGTAATAAACATCGCGGATCGTGATGCCGGGATATTTTAGGGCTTCTTGTTTTACGCCCGCGACGCGCTTCTGGAGGTTGGGTGCGTTCGGATTGCCGGCGAGGACGGCGACTACGCCTTTACCCTTCATCACTTTGGCCAGCTCGGCCATCGTTTGTACGCCGCACTCAATATCATCGACTCCATAGGTGACAAAGCGCTTGGAGGCGGGCGCGTCGGAGTCAAAAGTCGCCACCGGGACGCCATTGTTGACGGCCGCGTTAATGGCATCGGTGAGTTTATTGGCGTCGGAGCAGGCAACGGAAATGCCTTCAGCGCCAGCGAGGACGAGCTGCTCAATGGCTTCAGCCTGTTTTTGAGCGTCCTCTTCGTTGGGCGTACGCCAGTCGATCTTGATGTTAAGATTGAGTTTAGCGCTCAATTCTTTCGCGGCATCTTGGGCCCCGACGCGGGCGGCTTGGAAGACGGGGTTGCCTTGAGATTTAGCGACGAGGCCAATCGTGATGGTGCGCGGCGCGGCGGCGGCGAGGACGGCGCCGGCGAGGCTAGCGGCGAGGACGGATAGGATTTTTTTCATGAGATTAAGGATTAAATTTTCAGAGTGCAGGCTCAGTTGATGGCACGGATCGACACCCCAAGATAATCAGCTGGCCTTGGCCGTTAGGCGGCGCTTGGCGAGCCACGTGTTAAAATTATCGAGGACAACGGCCGCGATCACGACTGAGCCGATAATGATTTGGCTGTAATTTTGATCGATGCCGAGAATGACGATGCCGCTGCTAATCATTTGAATGATGAGCGCGCCGAGGACGACCCCGAGCGCGGAGCCGCGGCCCCCGCTGAGACTGGCGCCACCAACAACGGCGGCGGCGATAACATTAAGTTCGTAGCCTTGGCCGTCGCCGGAGGTAGCTGCGCCATAGTAACCGAGGGAGAGGAGGGCGGCGATGCCAGCGGTGAGGCCCGAAATGAGATAGACGCCTAGCTTGACCCGTTCGACGCGAATGCCGCTAAAGCGAGCGGCGAGTTCGTTGCCGCCGATGGCGTAGACGCGGCGGCCGGCGGCTAGACGCGAAAGGAAAATCCAGCCGAGGATGAGCACGATGAACATGACGAACATCGGCACGATACTCAGACCGTCTCCGACCTCGTAACGGAAAAATTCGCGGAAAATCGTTGGAAAGCCGCCGACGGACTGGCCTTCAGTGATTACGAAGGCGATGCCGCGGAGAATGGCCATCCCGCCCAATGTGATAATGAAAGGATGCACGCCTAAAGCGACGATGAGGCTGCCGGTGGCTAGGCCGCAGAGTGCGGCCGTGCCGACGCAGACCCCCATGCCCAGCAGTACGCCGACGATGGGCGAAGTTCCGGCGGCGAGGCCTTCGGGCCCGTAATGCCGCAATGCGAGTGCGCCGAGCACTGAGGCAAGTGCGTAGATCGCGCCAACGGAAAGATCGATGCCGCCCGAGATGATGACCACCGCCATGCCGACGGCCATCACGGCAGTGAAGCTCGTATCTTTGGCGAGTTGCGCCAGATTCTGCGCGTTGAGGAATTTATTTTTTTCCGTAAAGGCCGGCGTCCGTTCACCGGCGTCGTTAGTGAGAAAAACTCGCTGGCGCGTGCCGTCGGCCTGGCGTTCAAAGAGAGGAATTCGCACTCGGCCGCTGAAGGCGGTCAGGAGTAGTCCGAGGGCCAGAATGACCAACAATAAGCCGCTTTCTTGAAAACGAAAGAGGGTTCGAAGATCAGATAGCATGGGGTAAACTAGAGCGCGGGCCAGCGGGCAAATTGCATGGTTCTGGAATCGTTTCGTCAACTATTACTCTGATTTTAGCCAGGGTGTACTCATTCAGATCTTACGTTATCTTAATGGCAGTCGCTGATCTGCCGCAGGCCTCGCTGATTCTTTAACAAGGTTAAGTAACAGCTCTGGGCGGGATTTGCTCGTAGGCGTCATCGATGAACCTTCCTGAAATGGTTAGATTCAGATCATGCTCCCCATAATTTTAATCAAAAATCATCAATAAAATCCCCGATTTATTAAATCATATATTGTTGTTAAATAACAACATATGATTTTTTAATCAAAAAATAGAGTAACCTTTATCTGAGGCGAATACACGAAGCCTTAAAATTTATAGAATCGGTCTTGCCAAGGGGGAGGGCGGCGTCTGTTTTCTGCGTTTCCTGTTCCTTCAACCTATAACCTAAATTGCAGTTACGATCGCAAGGCGGCCCAGTTGGCCGACCTGTGTCCCGTTACGACATAGATCCCATGAATATCACTCCTAAAGACCTCCTCGATGCCGGCGTTCACCTCGGTCACCAGACCAAGCGTTGGAACCCGCGCTCTAAGCCCTATATTTTCGACCATCGTCAGGGCATCTCGATCATCGATCTCGAGAAGACCCACGCCAACTTAGAGAAGGCGTATGTTTTCATCGAGCAACTCGTCGCTGGTGGCGGTGATGTACTGCTCGTTGGCACCAAGCGCCAAGCGCAGGAACTCATCAAGGAGGCCGCGGCGGCCACCAACATGCCTTACGTCACCAATCGCTGGATGGGTGGCACGTTGACCAATTTCGAGACCATCAAAAAATCCCTCGCGAAGTATAAAAAATACCAAGCCATGGACACCAACGGTGAGTTGGCTAAGTTCTCTTCGAAAGAAGAGTCAGCTATTCGCCGCGAGATGGCCCGCATGACGCGTAATTTCGACGGTATCGCTAACATCACTGGGTTGCCGGGCGCGATGTTCGTCATCGATACCAGCTACGAAGAAATCGCGGTGGCTGAGGCTAAGCGCATGAACATTCCTTCGATCGGTTTGGTCGACACGAATTCTGATCCAACCCAGCTCACTTACCCCATCCCAGGCAATGATGACGCGACCAAGTCGGTGCGCATTATCGTCGAGACGATTGTTGAGGCGATCACCCAAGGGTTGGCGCACCGCGAGACCCGCCGGAATGCCCACGCCGAGGCTAAGGCCGCGGCCAACGTCGCGGCAGCTGCTGCGACGGGCGACGAAATCGATCTCGATAAGGTCGTGATCCCAGCAAATCTCAAGGGCCTCATCGAAGAAGAGAAGCCCGTGGTTCCGCCGCGCAAACGTCCGAGCCGCGCTGGCGCCACCAAAGCCGCCGTCAGCACCGACGAGGTTTAATCCTAAACGTTCTCCCCCTATGCCCGCTGTTACAGCCAGTATGGTCGCGGATCTCCGCGGCAAAACCGGGGCCGGTTTGCTTGATTGCAAAAAGGCCCTCGATGAAGCCCAAGGCGACTTGGAGCAGGCGCAAACGATCTTGCGCAAAAAACTCGGCAGCAAGATCGACAAGCTGTCGACTCGCGCCACCAAGGAAGGCCTGATTGAATCTTACATTCATGTGGGCGGTAAAGTCGGGGTGCTCTTGGAGATTAATTGCGAGACCGACTTCGTGGCGAAAACGGATGATTTCAAGGCTTTCTGCCGCGATCTTTGTCTCCAGATTGCCGCCGCCAATCCCGTCTATGTGCGGCGTGAGGAAGTGCCTGAGGCCGATTTGGCCAAAGAGCGCGACATCGCCTCCGCCTCGCTGGTGGGCAAGCCTGCCGCCGCCGTGCAGAAAATTGTCGAAGGTAAGCTCGATAAATATTATTCGCAGGTCTGCTTGTTAGAACAGCCCTTCGTGAAAAATCCCGAGAAGATGATTAAAGATATCCTCACGGAGAAAATCGCGAAGCTCGGCGAGAACATGCAGGTGCGGCGGTTTACCCGCTATCAGCTCGGCGCTTAAGCCTGAGCTCGAGCAATCATTGCAAAGCGCTCCCGCAACGGAGCGCTTTTTTTACGCCAAAACCCACGGGATCGGTCTGAGGCAGCGTCTGGTCAAGCTGATCGGCTCGCTAAAATAGCCGTGTCTATCTGCATCGACCTGTGGTTAAGTGTCCGCTCATGAAAGTCACCCGAGGTCAAATTATCACCCGTGGTCTCACCCATCGTTGTCCCAACTGCGGTGGGCGTTCGCTGTTCAAGGCCGGGACGCTTTTTGAACTAAATAGCGGGTGTCCCGATTGCGGTCTTAAGTTTGAAAAAGATGATGGATTTTATCTGGGAGCAATGTCGCTTAATTATGGCGTGACCTTAGTTGTCTGCCTCATCCCGGTGACGTTGCTCTGGTATGCCGGGGTGCTCAGTGGTCGCTGGGCGGCGGGCCTGGCGATTGGCAGCTCGCTAGTCGCTCCGGCGCTTTTGTACCGATCTTCACGGAGTTGGCAGCTGATGCTCTATTATTATTTTTTCCCCCAGCACTTACCGTTAAACCGTCGAGCGCTGAGCGCGAATGAGGACGAGAACGGCTGAGCAGGCGCGCCGCGAAGCGCGGAACAAATCAGGTGCCGGCGGCCGGGAGGAGGTCGTCGATCGGGTCGCTCTCGGTGTTCACGTCGGCAAAAAGCCAGGTGGACAGGTAGCGTTCGCTGCTCCAAGGTCAGCCGGGCCGCGGGACCGGCGGCATGGATGTAGCGCAACACGGCGGGGATGCCCGGCGCGCCCCGGAGAGTGCGGCGTATTTTAAGAGTCAATACGTGACCCTTTTGGCTCGGCTGACCCTTTTGGCGGCTCGGCCCCGGGTCTCTTCCGGCCAAGCGTCCTCGAGCGCGCGTACGGCGGCGAGCAGTGTTCCGAAATGCCGACCAAAAGCCGTGAAAGCATATTCCACCCGCGGGGGGATCTCCGGAAAACTTTGGCGCTCCAAGATGCCGAGCTCAAGGTTGCGGCGCAGGCAGGCGCCGAGCACCTTGGCGGATAGACCGGCTACGCTGCGCTCCATTGCGCCGGGCCGGTTCACGCCGGCCTCGATCAAGGCATAAACCGTGAGCGACCATTTGCAGCCGAGGATGGTCTCGAGGACCGATCCGGCCCGCGAAGGCGGCGTCAGGCACGAGATTTTCTTTTCGTTGGTTACCGGTGATTTGAACCGTTTGGTGCCCATCCCACCAAATTGTGCCCGCTATCCCGCCTGTCAATCGCGTGGTAGGGTGTAGTTCATTTCCCATGACTACGACTCCTACGGTTTCTTCCTTCGCTCTCATCATCGGCGGTTCGTCCGGGATCGGCCTCGCCACGGCGGCCCGACTGCGGAGGCGCGGCCTCGATCTCCTGCTCGTCGCGCGCGACGCGGTCAAACTCAGCGCCGCCCGCGACTCCCTCGCGGCAACGGGTCGTGGTGCCATCGACACGCTCGCGGTCGATCTCGCCGACGCGGCGCAGGTGGAAGCGCTCGTGACTCGCCTCGACGCCGAGCCACGCGCCATCTGCCGGCTCATCAACGCCGCCGGCGTATTCGCACCCAAGCCGTTTCTCGACCACACGGGCGCGGACTTCGACCGATACCATGCGTTGAACCGCGCGACGTTTCTGCTGACGCAGGCGGTGGCCCGGAACATGCGTCGGCATGGCGGCGGAGCCATTGTGAACATCGGCTCGATGTGGGCGAAGCAGGCGGTCAAGGCCACGCCTTCCAGCGCCTATTCGATGGCCAAGGCAGGCCTGCATGCGCTCACGCAGCATCTCGCGATGGAACTCGCGGAGCACAAAATCCGGGTTAACGCGGTCTCGCCCGCCGTCGTAGTTACGCCGATCTACGGCGCCTTCATCCCGCCCGCCGAGATCGAAAAAACGCTGCAAGGTTTCAACGGTTTCCACCCTATCGGCCGGGTGGGCCGAGCGGAGGACGTCGCAGCGACCGTGGACCATCTGTTGTCCGACCAAGCCGCTTGGGTGACGGGTGCGGTGTGGGATGTGGACGGCGGCGTGATGGCGGGGCGCAACTGAGCGGATGCGCGTGGCGGAGCCGTTTGGCTAGCCCGGAGAGTGTGCTGTATTTTAAACGTCCATACGTGACTCCTTCGGCTCGGACCACTAGATCAACCCCTGCAAAGATCGCTTAACGGCCACCAGAAAAACAGTAGAAATAACCAGCTTGATGGTCTTGGCCCAGATTAGTGCCTCGAGGGTAATCGTTCCTCCCGCGAAACCGTCAACTGGCAACCTAGATGGCGATTTATGCTCCTCAGAGGAGAAAAATGGCGGAGAGGGAGGGATTGACTCGGTACCCTCGGGGCTGTGCCCCAAAGCCTGCGGCTTTGCCCCTATGCCTCCTCTATTGCCGCCTGGCGTCAATTTACTGCGTTCCGCATTAACGCCATTTGGCTTCGCCAAATGGCGGAGAGGGAGGGATTCGAACCCCCGGGACCTTGCGGCCCACCGCATTTCGAGTGCGGCGCGATCGACCACTCTGCCACCTCTCCGTGATCATACTCTCTGCGTCCTGCCAATGCCGGGCGGTGGAGAGCTGTGAGAGCGGGAACGTAGGCCCCGCCTCCGAAAACGGAAGCCGAAAGTTAAGCCCAGTCAGCATTCCCTCAGGGCTCACTTAAAGACCAAGCTGTTTGAACATAATGGGCGGTCACTCCTTGCACCTGCGCTGCTGCTGAGGAGATTTACGGACTAAAAGCAGATAATTTGCCCAGGGTTTTAGGAATTGAGGGCCACCGGGGCGTTGGTTAGGATAGCATGAAACTCTACCCCTACACTCATGTCTTCCTCCATCGTACGTTTACTTAGTGTCTTCACCATCGCGGCCCTATGCTTGGCTGCTGCCCAGGCCCAGCTGGCTAATTTCGCTGATTTTCAGGCGGCCGCAGAGCAACATCATACCTCACTGCAGCTGGTGACCTATCCCACCACTCCGGAAGAGGTAAAGTCGATCACGGCGGCCGTTTTAAAAAAAGCTGATGCTGGGCTCGCGGCCTTAGTTGCGCAGCAATCGGCGCAGCTTAATTTTGCCAACACCTTTGCCGCCATCGACGCGCTTAATGGGTCGATGGCCGATACGGGCGCCATGCTTGAGACGGTGGCGCAATCCAGTCTCAGCGAGGCAATGCGTCAGTCGGCCAATGAGGCCAACGTAAAATTGCAGGAGTGGAATGTTGGTATGACTTATCGGGAAGATCTCTACCTGCTCCTCAAATCAGTGGCGGACGCCAAGCCGACACTCGAGGCTGAGCAACAACGGCTCGTTGACTTTATTATGCGTGATTACCGCCGAGCGGGCCTCGCCTTACCGGTCGCGGAGCGCGCGGTCGTGGAAAAGCTGCAGAAGGAACTCGCCGCGCTTACGACTGAATTCAGCATTAATATTAACAACGCACGAGGGCCGCTTGATTTTACTGCAACTGAATTGGCGGGAGTGCCCCAGAGTTTTCTCGACAGTCCCGGGGTGAAGCAGGCTGACGGTCGCTATCGCGTCATGGCTAACATCACTTGGCACGCCCAAGCGATTAGCGAAAATGCGATTAATCCCACGACGCGGCAGCGTTTGGCGTTTGCGCGCAATAATCTCGCCCGTGATAAAAATATTCCGGTGCTGACGAAGCTGGTCGTGCTGCGGGCCGCGATTGCGCAGCGCTTGGGGTACGCGTCTTGGGCTGATTATCAGATCGAGACACGGATGGCCAAAAATGCGGCTACCGCGATTAAGTTTGAGGAAGAGCTCGTCGCTGGCTTGGACGCCAAGTTCGCGGCTGAGCTGGAGACGCTGCGTTTGCTTAAAGCGGCCGATCTCAAGCAGAGCGACGCCACACTCGAGTCGTGGGATGTCAGCTATTATACCAATAAGCTGCTGAAGGATCGCTACGCCGTCGATACGGAGGCGCTGCGGGTTTACTTCCCCTACCAAGCGACGCTCGAAGGCATGTTCGCGATCTATCAGAAGATTTTTGGCCTTAAATTTACGGCCGTGGAGCCCCCGTATATTTGGGCGCCGGGCGTGCAGCTTTACGTGGTGGCGGATGCTGCGAGTGGAGCGCCGATGGGCGCATTTTATCTCGATATGTTTCCGCGCGAGGGGAAATTTAATCACTTCGCCTGCTTTCAGCAGAAATTGGGTGGGGTGCTGGCTGATGGACGCTACGACCTGCCGGTGGACGCCTTAATCTGTAATTTTCCCGCTCCTTCGCCAGGTAAGCCCTCGTTGCTCAAGCAGAGTGATGTCGTGACGCTCTTTCACGAGTTTGGCCATGTCATGCATGGCATGCTCGCTCGCTCGCAGTTCGTTAATAACACGGGGTTTGCCGTTCCGCGAGATTTCGTGGAGGCCCCATCGCAAATGTTAGAGAATTGGGTGTGGGATAAAACGGTGCTGGATACCTTTGCGGCGGACTATCGGGATCAGACCAAGAAAATCCCGGCTGCAACGATTGCGGCGATCGCGGCGGCACGACAAGCAACGGAGGGTTACGGCACCCGGCGGCAGCTTTCCTTTGGCCTGATCGATTTGGCCTTGCACGCGGTGCCCACGGCTGAAGCGGCGAACTTAGATATCGTGGCCGTGAGCAATGCCGTCACCAAGCGGGTATTGATCGCCCCGATGCCGGATACCGCATTTGTGGCTTACTTCGGTCATCTCGCCGGTTACGACGCCGGTTATTACGGTTATCAATGGGCCAAGGTCCTCGCCATTGATATGGCGAGTGAGTTTAAAAAAGCTCCCGGCGGTTTCCTCGATGAGAAAGTTGGGCGCCGGTTGCGCGATGAAGTTTATAGTGTCGGCCACACTCGCGATGTCGCGGAGTCCGTGGAGAAATTTCTCGGGCGTCCGCGCTCACAGCAACCTTTCTTGGACTACGTGGGGATTAAACCATAAGTGGCGAGCTACTGTGATTCTTCGGGCTAAATATTAATATTAGCTGTTGCGCGTTTCGGGCTCATAAAAAAAGCGAGGTCGGTTGACCTCGCTTTGCCGAACAATTCCTCTACTTTAATTTTTGAGCGACTTGTCCGGCCACGCGGGTGGCGGTGGGAGGGTCTGGGTTTTAGTTTTCAGCTCTTCCAGAATAACCTCGATGGCCTTGTCGAGCTGTTGGTCCTCGCCCTTGAATTCACGCGTGGGATCGTTGTCGACGACGATGTCGGGATCAACGCCGTGGCCTTCAATTATCCAATTTTTCCCGTCTTTGGCATAAGGTGCGAATTCAGGCTTATTGAGCGAGCCACCGTCGGTGAAGGGCAGTGATCCGCTGATGCCGACCACGCCGCCCCACGAGCGCTTGCCGACGAGTTTGCCGAGGCCGTGTTCGCGGAAGCGATAGGGGAAGAGATCACCGTCGGAAGCGGAATACTCGTTCATGAGCGTGACTTTCGGTCCGAGCAACATGCCACTGGGATTGGCGGCGGGGGTGCCGTTGCGGCGCATATTAACCAACGCCAACTCACGACGCAGACGCTCGATGATCATGGGCGAGACGTTGCCGCCGCCGTTGCCGCGGACATCGATGATGAGCGCTTGGCGCGTGAGTTGCGGATAGAAGCGGCGGACAAACTCATTCAGGCCTTCCGGACCCATGTCGGGAATGTGGAGATAGCCGACTTTGCCCGCGGTCTTTTGCGCCACGTGGTCGATATTTTTTTGCACGAATTCCTCATAGTAGAGCGGCGCTTCATTGCCGATGGGGACGATGGTGATATCCCGCGCCCCCTCAGAGATTGGTTTTGCATTCACGCGCAGCACGACCTGTTTACCGACGGTACCGATGAGCGCGGAGTAGAGGTTGGCGATTTCGCTAACGGGGCGGCCATTGACTGCGAGGATGTAGTCGCCCGCGCTAACGTTGACGCCGAGCTCGGTGAGCGGTGAGCGGGTCTTGGTCTGCCAGTTCTCGCCGGGGAGAATCCGGTCAATGCGGTAGGCCCGGCTCGCCGGATCACGCGACACCTGAGCACCGAGCAACCCGGTTCTGATTTTGGGCGTATCGGGCCGATCGCCGGTGCCGACGTAGGCGTGACCGATATGCAATTCGGCGATCATCTCGCCGATAACGTAGGTGAGGTCGTTGCGCGTGGTGACAGTGGCTGCGAGGGGGGCGTATTTTTTCCGCTGCGCGGGCCAGTCGACGCCGTGCATATTAGGGGCGTAAAAGAAATCACGCATCTGGCGCCAGCTTTCGTCAAAGATCTGCTTCCACTCTGCTTGATGGTCGAGTCGCAGTTCTAAACCACTGAGGTCGAGTTTGGCGTCGGGCTTGAGTTCCAGTTTACCATTGGGGGTATCGACGATGGAATAGTCACGACCGCTGCGCACGAGGGTCTTTTTGCCGTTAGCGCTGATGGCGAAGTTATCGAAATTGCCGATCTCCGTTTCTTTGCGCTCTTTCAAATCGTAGACCGCAATCACGCTGCGGCTCCGGCTACCGCCGCCAAAACCTTCCCCGCCACCACCACCACTCACCGGTGCGCCGGGTACGCGACGATAGTAGACCTTATCACCGAGCATGGTGATGTTCGAGTAATTGGAAGCCGCGATTGGTAAACTGATGATACGTCCGGTCAGGCCATCGGCGTCGACTTTGACGGTTACAATTTTCTTGGCCGCTGGTTTCTTGTCCTTGTCGGCCTCAGGTTTGACCTCGCCCTCTTTTTTATCAGTCGCCTCGTCTTTAGCGATGGCGACTTCATCGCTCTTGGGGGCGAAAGGAGAAAGCGTTTTTTTGGCGAGGGCTACCAGGTAGATTCGCTCCATATTTTGGTAAGCATGGTTCCATTCCGTGTCTGAATAGATTGGGTTGAAATCACGGGCTGACGCGAACAGCAGCCACTGGCCATCGTTACTAAAAGTAGGCTGATTCACCTCATACCAGCCATCCGTAGCGGCGATACTATGGCCCTCGGTTAAACTGTAGAGCATCGCGGTGCTCGGGGTATCGGCGGCGGAGCGCACCCAGGTGATCCACTGGGAGTCGGGGGCCCAAGCGTAGTCGCGGATGGGGGCGGTCGCATTTTCGGCCACTACCGTGATGACCTTGGTCTCAACGTCCACGTAGCGCAGGCGTTGCTTCCGATCGCCCCAGAGCAGTTTCTTCGAATCCGGCGACCAGGCTAGGTTGAAATAATAGGTGTCACCGTTGGTGGTGATTTGAACGGGCGCGCTTTGGCCATCCTGCTCGCAGACATAAATTTCAAATTCTCCACTGGCGTCGGAGAAGTAGGCGATCGATTTACCGTTGGGCGACCAGACGGCATCGCGTTCGTGCACGCCATTGGTTTGGGTGAGATTACGGACTGCTCCATCCTTGGCGGGAGCGGTAAACACATCACCGCGGGCGACGACTGTGGCGCGTCGGCCATCGGGGGAGAGGTCGATACTCTCAATAAATTTGCTCACGTTAACCAGGGCCGGACGGGCGGCTGCAAAGTCTTCACGGACCGTGATGGGCACAGCGGCGGATCGGCCGGAGGCGAGCTCGTAGCGCCAGACTTGGCCGGCTTGTTCAAACACGATCGCGCCGGCACCAAGCGAAGGGAATTTTACATCAAATTCGGTGAAGCGGGTGAGTTGCTTGGTTTGCTTGGAGGAAAGATCGTAGCTGAAGAGGTTGGCGCGACCGGAGCGCTCCGAGACGAAGTAGATTTTCCCATTCGGGGCCCACATGGGGAAAATATCTTGGGCTGGGTTATTGGTAATATTTTCGGTTAGACCCGTTTTTAGATCCATGACCCAAATGTCATCAGCCATGCCGCCTTGGTAGCTCTTCCAGGTGCGGAATTCGCGGAAGACGCGATTGTAGGCGATTTTCGTGTCGTCGGGTGAGTAGCTGATAAAGCCACCGCGCGGCACGGGCAGCTGCTGGGGGACCTCACCGTCTAGGCCAACGGTGCAGAGTTCTCCGAGGAAAGGATTATACGAATGCCAGCGAGAGCGAAACACGACTTCGGCGGCAGTATTGCGCCAAGTCATGACGATATTGTTTGGGCCCATGCGGTCGGCGAGATCATCGCGATCGAGGGTGGCGGAAACTGTGAGGCGCTTCGGCGTGCCGCCCGCAGCTGGCATGACGTAGACCTCAGTGTTGCCGTCGTACTGTGCGGTGAAAGCCAGTTGCTGGCCATCGGCAGAAAAGCGCGGGAAGATCGCGTAGCCCGGCCCGTCGGTGAGGCGACGAGCCGTGCCGCCGACCGCGGGTACGGAGTACAGCTGGCCGGCATACGAAAAAGTTATGTCCGTGCCATTAGTTGCTGGGAAGCGCAGGAGGCGGGTTGCGGACTCGTCGGTATTTTGAGCGAACAAGCGGCTGGCGCAGAGGGCCAGCAGCACAAGCGGGCGAAGGTAGTTTAGCATATCACCGACGCTAAGCTGCGTCGGTGACGATGCAATACTCAGCGTGATGAGCGGTCTAAAAAACGTGATAACCGACGCTAAGCCACACTGGTGACAGTACCGCACCAGCGGGGTCGAAGGGGTTGGCCCGCTTAGATTGACTCGAGCAACTTGTAGAAGCGGGCGACCATCCGCCTCCGCCAAGGCTACGGCGGAGGCGGTCGGGGCTAGACACTTTCGAGGAGCTTATACAAGCGTGCAACCATGGGCGTGGCGTCTTCCAGCATGCCGGCGGAGATGAGGGCGTTATCGAGAATTTGCTCGGCGACGAGTTTGGCCTTCTCGGGCGCGGTGGTGTGCGTTTCGAAGAGCCGTTTCATCACCGCGGAGCGTGGATTGATTTCAAGATTTACGCGCTGCGGCATATCGGCCCCGTCTTTATTCATGGCCTTCATCATGCGGCGCATATGGGCGGTCATGAATTTATCGGCATTAATTGCCAGAGCGGGAGAATCCACCAAGCGATCACTGGCCTTAACTTCAGCGACTCGTTCGCCGAGCGATGCTTTCATCCAAGTGGTGAGCGTTTTGGTGTCATCGGCGCTGAGGGCACCATCCGCTTGCGGGAGATCTGTTAATTTCACGTCGCCGTGATCCGCCGCGATGAGCTTCTTGCCATCAAATTCGCGGACATTATTCATCACGTACTCATCGACGGGTTCGTAGCAGAAAAGGACTTCCAGATTACGCGCCTTGAAGGCTTCCAGGTAAGGACCGCTCTCTACCGTTGAGCGATTAGCACCGGTCAGGTAATAAATTTCTTTTTGGTCAGCTCCCATGCGGGAGACGTAATCGGCTAGCGAGGTGTGCTTAGCTTTATCGGTGAGGGAGGATTCAAACCGGAGCAATTTCACTAATTGATCTTTATGGGTGAAATCGAGCGCAGCGCCTTCCTTGAGATAAATGCCGAAATTGGCGTAGAATTTAATAAATGAGTCGGGCCGTTGCGTGGCTTCTTCGTCGAGGAACTTCAGGAAGCGCTTCGTGATAACCTTGTTGAGTTTCTCGATGAGCGCTTTGTCCTGCATCGTCTCGCGCGAGATGTTGAGCGGAAGATCCTCGCTATCGACGACGCCTTTGAGGAAGCGAAGCCACTCGGGGAGTAAATCTTTTGGGGCGGCATCGATCAGTACTTTCCGGCAGTAGAGGGAGACGGCCGGCTCGAGGCGGGACATGCCCATCTTCTCGGTGTTTTCCTGCGGGACAAAAAGCAGCGCATTAATGGCCAGCGGAGCGTCGGCGCTGAAGTGGAGGCGCAAGCTGGGCTCATCGTAAGCGTGGGACTGGAATTTATAGAATTCGTTATACTCTTCTTCCTTAATCTCGCTCTTCGAACGCAGCCAGAGCGCTTGGACGGTATTAATATGTTGGCCGTTAAGATTAATGGGGAACGACACGAACGCGCTGTAGCGCTCGAGGATCGCCTTGATGCGACCGTCGTTGGCGTAGTCCGCACAATCGTCCTTGAGTTCAATGACGATCTTCGAGCCGCGGCTGAGGCCCTCGACTTCCTCAATTTCATAACTGCCGGAACCATCGCTCGACCAGACGTGGCCGGCTTCACCGGTCTTCCAAGAGCGCGAGTAAACCTTAACGGATTTTGCCACCATGAAGGCGGAGTAAAAGCCTACGCCGAATTGGCCGATGAGGTTGGCGTTCTTTTTATCACCTTCACCCAAGGCCTTGAGGAATTGCTTGGAACCCGAATGGGCAATGGTGCCGAGGTTTTCCACCAGCTCGGCGCGGGTCATGCCGATGCCGTAATCCTGCAGAGTGAGGGTTTTGGCTTTATCATCCGTGGTGAGATTGATCTCTAGCCCTAGTTTGTCGTCGTGAATTTCCTTTTCGGTCAATTGCGTGTGGCGCAATTTCTCTAAGGCATCCGAAGCATTAGAAACGAGTTCGCGCACGAAGATTTCTTTCTCAGTGTAGAGCGAATGAATAACGATATCGAGCAGCTGCTTGATTTCGGCTTGGAACTCAAATTTTTGGGGAGTGGGAGTGGCCATAAATTAATGAAGAATGAGACAGGGAAAAGAGCGCCCAACTTACAGGTCGGTTGGGAAAAATCAAGTGGCAGCCACGGCCAGCCGTCTGACGGCCTGGCCGGCGAGGGTGGGGCTGATCGCGCGACGCGGTTACTCGTCGGCGTCGGGTTGTTGACCAAAGAGCACTCGACCGACGCAATAGACAAAGAGGACGGTGACAAAACCGACCGAGAGAATCATCGAAATCCAGCCGCCAGTACTCATAATTTGGTTTCTCCGGAGGCCCGTGCCCAATTTTTCCCAGCTATTTTAATCAGATAGCCGACCAAGACAATTACCCCGAGGCAAAACAGGAAGGTGCCGCGCGCAACTCCGCTGGGGTTGGGCCCGACGAGATCGGTGACATAGCTGGTCGGTTTGAATTGGGCGGCCGCGCCCAAGGCAAAATTCCAGCCAAAGACGTTCGCCGCGATAAACATGACAAACACGATCAAGAGGAAGGCGGGCGAGATATATTTGAGAATGAATTTATAGAATAGGGGGATGCGCATCGCCGCGCCTTCGTGGGTTTCCGCCCAGGCCGCCTCGATGCCGATGTACCAAGAATAAACCATAACCAAGATCATGCCTTGAATAAAGATACCCACGGTCCCGATCCAAAAATCCATCGTATCAAGGGCCTTGAGGTCCTTGCTAAACCACCAGACGAGGAGCGTGCCGAGGCCCGTGAGGCCGGCCAACAGCCCCATCGCGGATTTTCGCTTCAAGCCCAGCCCTTCCTCGAAAAACGCGATGCCGGGTTGCAACATCGAGAGCGAACTGGTGATGGCGGCGATAAAAAGCAGGAGGTAGAAAATCGTCGCAAAGAAATCGCCCAACGGCATTTTAGAAAAAACGTGCGGCAGAACGTTAAAGCCGAGGCTGAAGGTGCCTTGGCCCGCGATGCCGGCGGCCCCGAGGAACACAAAGGCCGCGGGTACGGTGATCAGACCACCGAGGCCAACTTCGCAAAATTCATTGGCGGACGCCGCGGTCAGACCGGAGAGCACGACATCATCTTTTTTACGCAAGTAGCTCGAGTAGGTGATAACGGCCCCAAAGCCAACGGAGAGGGAGAAAAAGATTTGCCCGGCCGCGGCGAGCCAGAGCTGAGGATTTTTTAACCCCGTGGCGATGTCGTGGGGGTTCCACATGTAGCCTAAGGCATTGATCACATTCTGATCAGGCTTGGTCGGATCCGGCGTGCCCAGCGTCAGCACGCGGCCCAGAATAACGAGCGCGATCACAATGAGAATTGGCATGCCCCATTTGCAGACGAATTCGATCCCCTTCGACAGGCCGCGGTAAATGAAGAAAAAATTCAGAGCATAAACCAAGATGACGAAAATACCGACATCGTGGAGTCCGAAGTGGAGACTGGCCCCATTGGCCCCGGCGCCGGTGAAGCTAGCAAAGAAATCGCCATAGTTAACGCCCGGTTGGCTGAAAGTACCGGCGGCCGCGTTGAGCGCATAGCCGAGGCACCACGCCTCAATGTAGACGTAGTACATATAAACCACGACCGGAATAATGAAACCGAGGAGGCCCAGATATTTGCCGAGGCGGTGGTGGACGATGACATAAAAAATCCCAGGGGAGGAGTGAAAGCCAGCTAAGCCGCCTTTGCGGCCGATCGTCCATTCCGCCCAGCCAATCGGTATGCCGAGCACGAGTAAGGAGACGAAATAAGCGATCATGAACGCGCCGCCACCATATTGGGCGGCGAGGCCGGGAAAGCGCAGGAAATTCCCCAGGCCAACGGCGCTACCCGCTACGGCTAGAATCACCCCGAGGCGTGAGCTAAAAGCTTCTTTGATGGCAGGCATGCGCGGGAGCAAAGCGAGTTACGCGAAGCGGGCAAACTCCAAGTGAAAGGAGGGCTGCTTTCAGCTTTGCTCCGCTCGGTTCGGTTGTTTGACTGACGCTGATTTGAATCTCCTTGATCGATATCTTCTGTGCGAGTGGCTCAAAATGCTCGCCCTCCTCATCGCGGCCACCATGGGCGTGCTGATGATGTCGGCGCTGTACGATAGTTTTCGTGACTTGGTTCAGCTCGGGGCCGGGGCCGGTGATATTTTGCTTTATTATGGTACGCTCATGCCGAGCTATCTTTCCATTGTGTTGCCGCTGTCGATGCTGCTTTCGCTCTTGTTTGTCCTCAGCAAACTCCATCGTAATAATGAACTCACGGCGGTGCGCTCAGCGGGTTTGAATGTTTTTGCTACGACGCGCGCGCTCTGGCTGGCCGGTCTCGTACTCTGCGGGGTCTCGCTTTTACTCAATGCGCGCATTGTGCCCGCCGCGGTGGAAGCCTCCCGTAGCCTGCTCGATAGTTTTCAATATCGCGCCGAGGCCAAGGCCACCCCGGGCGGATCACTCGGCCTCATCTCGAGCGTGGCTTTTGATAATCAACGGCAGAACCGGATGTGGTTTATTAACCGTTACAGCCGCTTCACACAAACGGCTTATGGCGTTACGGTGTCCGAGCTCGATAAACAGCGGCGCGAAAAAACCCGTTTGATGGCCCGGGAAGCCCGCTACGACCCTAGTCGCCGAGCGTGGACCTTTAAACAAGGTCGCGAGATGTGGTTCGATCCAGAGCAGGGCCAGTTGCAGCGGACCGTTGCTTTTGCAGAAAAAACCGTGCCGCACTTTACGGAGGATCCTCGGCTCATGCTTCTATTTGACCGCAAGCCAACGGAACTGTCCTTCAATGAATTGGGCCGTATCGTAGATTATTTCTCCGCCGAAGATAATCCTAAGGTCGTTCGCTACCAGGTGCGTTATTATGGATTGCTCGCGGATACGCTCGGGCCGCTGATCATTCTCGCGATTGCCATTCCCTTTGCGCTGTCGGGCGTGCGGGTGAGTCCGGCGGTGGGGGTTTCTAAGTCGATCGGACTTTTTTTCGCGTATTACTTGTTGGCCAATTTTTCGACTTTGCTCGGCGGTAAGGGCCTGCTCGATCCCCTGTGGGCGGCCGTGATGCCCAATCTTACGATGATCGGAGTGGGCACTTATCTCTTTGGCCGGATGCGCTAAAGCTAGGGCAGAAACGGCGGGGGCCAGCGGAGAAATTCTAGTTTGGCGATGCGCTCCCAGTTGGAGAAAAGAATGATGGCCCAGACGACGATGCAGTTGATGTAGGCGATAAAGACCGCCGCGCTTCCCATATCCTTGGCGCGTTTGGCAAAGGGGCGCTTGGTGAGCGAAATATCATCGATCGTCCACTCGATCGCTGAATTCAATAATTCAGCGATCACGATGAGAAAGAGCGTCGTGATCATCACCGCCGTCGACACGGCGTTGACCGGAAGAATGACGGCGAACGGCGTCAGGATCGCGACAAAGATCAGATCCTCGCGAAAGGAGGGTTCATGGCGCACTGCCGCCCAGAAGCCATCGAGTGCATATTTGACCGATGAAAAAAAATTCCGAAAGTCGCGCCGCTTAGTCTCGGGAGGTGGGATGAGATGGCTCACGGTCTGAGTTGAAGAGTTCGGTCGGCGTCGGACAAACTAAAATTATGCCGGCGGGGGTTCTGGGGGCTTAGTCGCAACTGCTTTTGGCGGCACGATTGGGCTATCGTGACCGATCTGATATTCTGAGAAGTCATTCATGACATCTTGGTGCGGTCGGTCCTGTTTATAAATTTGCAAGATGCGGGCATGTTCTTGGTCCGTCGTGGGAAACATCTGGGCGGGTTCGCCCGGCAGGAAAATCGCCGTGTAGGAGCGCTTCCCATCATCCATGCGTCGGATCAGTAGCATGGGAGCATTAAGGCTAGGATTGGTCGAAGTGCAAATCGGGTCACTGAGTTGCGTTCGTTGGTTCAGTCGCATAGTCTGACGCGATGCGCATCGCCTTAATTGCTGGAGCGAGTGGACTCGTCGGGGGGGAATTGCTGCGCGCGTTACTGGCGGCGCCGGAGTACGATCAGGTGATCGCGCTCGGACGCCGGTCGCTCGATTGCGAACATCCCAAGCTCCGGTCGGTGAAGGTAAATTTTACCGCACTCGATCAAGTCGTCGGCGAGTTAGGCTGCACAGATGCCTTTTGCTGTTTAGGCACCACGATCAAACAAGCGGGCTCGCCGGAGGCCTTTCGCGCGGTCGATCAAGCGGCGGTCTTGGCCTTTGCCTGGTTGGCGCAGCGTCATGGGGCGGAGGGTTTTTTTGTGGTCTCGTCCTTAGGAGCTCACGCGCAGTCACGCGTGTTTTATTCGCGGGTTAAGGGTGAGCTGGAGGCCGCCCTCGCGGTGCTGGGCTTTAAATATTTAGGAATTTTTCAGCCAAGTTTATTATTGGGGCCGCGGGTGCCTCCGCGGTTCGGAGAAAAGGTGGGGGCTTTCATTCTTGGCTTAGCCGCGCCGCTCTTAGGGGGGCCTTTACGAAAGTATCGGGCGATCTCGGCCTCCGTCGTGGCGCGGGCAATGCTCCGGTCCGCGCTCGGTCAGCGTGGCTCCGGGGTGCAAATATTTCCGTCTGACCAAATCCAAGTGCTGGGCGCGCCCGGGGGCGCGGCGGCCTGATCGCCGCAGCCTTAACTCCAGCTGTAGTTGAAGCTAATGCTGATGCGTTCCGCGGCGGTGCGGTTGGCGGCGACCTCGTGGCGCAGCCAGCTTTCAAAAAGAATCACCTGACCGGCCTGGGCGGGGTAGGTGATGTGGGGCTGATTAACGGGCTTGGCGCGACTGGTTTTAGGCGGGGCCGCCATAAATTTACTCAGGCGGGGATCTTCAAATTTTAAGCCAGCGCAATCAGGCGGAGTGGCCACATAATAGGTGCCGCTGATAAAGGAGAGAGGATGAAGATGCAGGCTATGCGCCGTGTGCTCTGGCATAATATTAACCCAGCAATCACTCATCGCAATCTTTCGGCCCCGCAGATCCATATCGAGCTGAGCCGCGTAACGGCGCACTTGCCGCGTGATGCGACGCTCGAGCTCCGTGAAGGTGGAGGAAAATTTATGCAGCTGATTGAGTGAGGCGTAAGACGTGTAGCCGCCGGGGTAATTTTTAGCCGACCAACGTCGGCCTGCCACATCGTAGTCGCGGAGGCTGCGGCACTCGGTCGCGAGGTCGTGATTGTAACGCTCCAGGCCTTTGCGCAGCAAAGGCTCGTGGTAGATAAAAGTAGAAAACCAAGCGCGAGTCGGCATGGGCAAGAGCTAACGGTTCTGGCGAAAAAAGCGCAATGCGGAAGCCGCCGGCCGTCCTTGGGTGATTTCCTGGTGGCTGCTCAAGAGGACTGACGGTGGGCGATGAAATTGGCTGAACGGTAAGCGGGGCCTGAGAGAAAAAGATGGAAGCACTCAGGAGAAGGCACCAAGCTGCGAGACTATGAAACGACTTGCGCTGGTCGGTTTTTTTCTGGGACTCGCTGGACTCGCCTGGGGGGCAGATAAATTTTGGCAGCAATTGACGAGTGAAGAGCGCGCTGCCGCGGGTTTAGATCAGCTCAGCGCAGAGCAACAGACTCGGCTCGATCAGCTGGCCGAGCGTTATGTGAAAGAAGGCGCGCGCCAAGCGGTCGCCGTCGCCCAAGTTAAAGCCAAGGCCGAGGGCAAGGCGGAGGCCATCGCGGAAGTGAAGGAGCAGAAAAAAATTACGATCGGGTTGGCGCCCCGCGAGGAGGATGAGACCGAGGTCGTGCGAACACGCATTCTCGGTGATTTTCGCGGCTGGACGGGGCGGACCACCTTCACTCTCGCGAATAACCAAGTCTGGCAGCAGGAGGGTGGGGATAATTGTTTCTTCCCTAAGATGGTGGATCCCGAAGTAGAAATTCGCCCATCGCGCCTTGGCGGATGGAAGCTGACGTTGCTGAAAGAAGGCTTGTGGATTCGAGTGAAACGAATTCGGTGAGCGATCGGTAGGTAAATTTTTATAAAAAAACGAAACACTGGCGTGACGATTCGGTCGAATTCAGAATGATGCAGATGGGGATGAATAAAATAGCCTATCATTTACTGTTGTTGATTATGATCGGGGGTGCGCTGCGTGCGGCGCCGGCCGTGCCGGTGGCTCCGGCTGTGGCGGAGGCGCCTCTGCGTGATATATTGGTGTATGCGGATGGTGATCGGGTGCTGGGTCGCTTGGTGGAGCGGACGCAATTTTTGATCGTGTTTCGGTCGGACCGCTTTGGCGAAATCCGCGTTCCAGCTGATCAAGTGGTGGTGTTGCAGCCTGATCGGTTAGCGGCCGTCGCGCCCGAGGTGATGTTGACGCACCCTGAGGACGATCGTTTTTCGCCAGCGCGTTTGACGGCGCAGCTGCGGTCATTTTTTGGTCCCTGGCATGGGAAGTTCGCGTTTTCGAGTGAGGTCGTCACCGACACGCAACAGAGCAGTAATTTAGCGGCGGAAATTCAATTTAAGCGCGTTGGGAGAGTCGATGAGGTGCATTTTAAGGGCCACTATGATTTTAATCAGGCCACGAATCTCACGACGACCGATATGCTGCGGCTCGAAGCACTGTGGCGTCATGATTTTACGAAGGGTCGTTTTGCGCTCTACCGGACATCGGCGGAGTGGAATCGCGCGAGCTTTAAGGTGACCTTGCCCAACGATTATCTTTTGCTGCAGCAGGAAGTCGGCGTGGGGCTTAATTTATTTACCACCGAGCGGCGCAAAATTCGCATCGGCGCATCGGAGAATTTATTTGATGTGTGGAATACCTCGACGGTGGATACGCCGCACAGTTCGCGGACGTTGGAGTCGGCGTTTCTCGAGACGGAATTTGGTTTGCCGTGGCGGATGCAGTTTAATCAACGCAGCGTTTATTATTATTCGCTGAGTTCCGTCACAGACGGCTGGGAAAATCATATCGAATTGAGTAAGAAATTTACGGAGACGCTGAGCACCTCGATCCGTCAGGAAATTCGCCGCAATAATCCTGATGGTACCTTGCAAGACTACAAGCGGCTCAAGCTGCTGTTCGCGCTCGATTTTTAATGGGCTGAGGCGGGTACGGCGCAGAGCTCGGGCAATTTGCTCGAGTTAGAGCTGACCGCCGTCTGGGCGCTATTAACTAGACTAGTTAGCACCGTTGCTCGTTCGCGGGGGAGTGCGGTGGCTAGAAATTCTGCGGTGTGCACGCTTGTAGGGGCCGGAGCTTTTGCGTTGGTGGCCGAATTGGTTTCCGTCCAGCTGATCACAACCGATAAATTATTGGCGGAGCGCGCGGCGAGTCGCGCGAAGCCGCTCGCGCGGATGGAGCTGGTGGCGGTAAGGAGTCGCGCGGCGGATAAGCCCCCGTCGGGGAAGAGGCGCCGCACGTAAAGACCGGCACTATTTTTCTCCGTGCGGGCTTCGAGCCACGAGATGATGGCCGATCCATCAGCTAACATGACTAGATCCAGTCGGCCGATGGGGCGCCCAAGGTCGAGGGGCAGGGCTGGGCCAAAAGTGAGGCCGCCATCAACGGAGAGTTTTGCTTGCACCCGCGCTAAGCCCTGAGCGGCCGTGAACCACGCGATGGCGGTGTGTTCGCTGTGAGTATCAACGGCGGGTCCATTGACTGGGCAGGCGGCGATTCTCCATTCGTCGTGATGCAATGGGCGCGGGGGAGTCCAGCCGACGCCGGTGAACAGGGACACGCAATGATCGCGAATTTCGTCGGCGGTGTGACCGCGATAGGTCACAATCGCGCGATCGCCGGGCAGCACGGCGAGGGAAGTTTGGCAGCAGGTACACACGTCGGGATCAACAATCCAGTCTTGTTCGGTCGAGCCGTGAGCAGAAAGCAGGCGCGCGCGCAGCCGCATGCTGGGTGCATGAGACAAAGCTGAAGCTTTGGACGAGGGCGAGGCGTGAGCCCCCTGTTTAATCCGCGGCGCATGGGGATTTGGCAGGCGTGTGCTCTCGAGCCAGACCGCGAGGGTGCGCCCGCTGCTGAGGGGAGCGAGGCTGACGAATTCTTCGCCCAGTGGAGCCGAGGCCGTCCAGGTAGTGCCGCCGTCAGTTGAGCGAGCGAACCAGCCAGTGTAGCTGTGGCTATCCTCCTTAGCGGGGCTTTGAAACCACTGGGCGGTGAGGGCGCCATCGGTGCCGACAATGAGCGAAGCGAAG
>CAIVJE010000029.1 GCA_903906135.1 uncultured Verrucomicrobiota bacterium
CACCGATTTGACCGATGGGTACGTGAATTATAATAAGAGTGAGTAAGTCGGCTTCAGTCAGCGGGGAGCGTAACATTCCTGATCGGCCCCGAAAAATTCTTGCACTGTCGTGCTACGCTCAAACAAAATGAGCGTCACTTTATTGCCGCGAGCCCAGTGCTAACCTAAATTTGGGCCAACGCTCATCACCAGCCCTCACGGCGCCAAAGTACCGACCAATGACTACCTTCCAAAATAAAATCCTCTTCGTGGGCTACGGCGCAGTAGCCGAGTGCACTCTGCCTATTCTTTTCAAGCACATCAAGGTGCCGGCGAAGAACGTCACGATTATGGATTTCGAAAACCGCACGGCTAAGTTAAAGCCGTGGACTTCGAAAGGCGTGCGCTTCGTGCGCGATCGTGTCACCGAAGACAATATGAGCACGCTGCTCGCCAAGCATGTGGGCCCAGGCGATCTGTTGATCGACTTAGCTTGGAATATCGACGCCCTCGAGATCCTGCAATGGTGCCGTGATCACGGCGTCATGTATATCAATACCTCCACTGAGTTGTGGGATCCCTACGCCGGTGGTAAGCACCCCACGGAAAAAACCCTCTATTGGCGCCACATGAACCTCCGGCGCATGACGGCAAAGTGGAAGACCAAGGGCGCGACCGCCGTCATTGAACACGGGGCTAACCCAGGTTTGATTTCTCATTTCACGAAGCAGGGCTTGATTGATATCGGGCAGAGCTTGCTGGCCGATAAGAAGCGCAAGGGTCGTTCCGCGGAGAATATCAAAGAGTTCACCGCCACCGGTCAGTTCAACCGCTTGGCGCAAGAATTAGGGGTTAAGGTTATTCATTGCAGCGAGCGCGACACGCAAATCACCAACCGGCCAAAACAGGTCGATGAATTCGTCAATACCTGGAGCATCGAGGGTTTCCGTGAAGAAGGGACCACGACTTCCGAGCTGGGTTGGGGCACGCATGAGAAGCAACTGCCGCAATACGCTTATCAGCATAAGACGGGTCCGAAGAACCAGATTTGCATCGCACGGATGGGGATTAACCTGTGGGTGCGGACTTGGGTGCCTAATTACAGCATCCAAGGCATGGTGGTACGCCACGGTGAAGCCTTCACGATCTCTGATAAATTAACGGTCTGGAAAAACGGCAAAGCAGTCTATCGGCCAACGATGCACTACGCTTATTGCCCCTGTGATATGGCGATTGCCTCACTCAGTGAAATGCGCGGCTACAATTACCGTTTAGTCGAAAATCAGCGCATCATGAATGATGAGATCACCACCGGATCCGATATTTTGGGCTCCTTGATCATGGGTCACGATTACAATTCATGGTGGATCGGTAGTGATCTAAGCATCCAACAGTCGCGAGCGTTAGTGCCGCACCAAAATGCCACCACGATGCAGGTAGCCATTTCTGTCGTCGCCGCCTCCATGTGGATGATGGAAAATCCGACTCAGGGCGTTTGCATTCCTGATGATTTACCGCATGATTTCGTCTTGAAAATCGCCAAACCCTATCTGGGTAAGTTCATTTCGACCAAATCTGATTGGACGCCGCTAAAAGACTATACGAACACCTTCAAGGGGTACAATAAGCCCGATCTCGACCCGAAGGATCCTTGGCAGTTTAAGAACTTCCTGGTCCAGACGGCTGACTGATTAGCGCTGACATGATCGCAAAATCCCTGCTGCAGAAACTAGCGAGAAAACACGGCACGCCGCTCTTCGTCATTGATCATGACGAATTGCGGAAGAACTACCGAGCTTTTCGGCGGCATCTGCCGCGGGTGCAGGTTTATTTTGCCGTTAAGGCTAACTCCGATCCCGCGATTGTGCGGACGCTCTTTAAAGAGGGGGCTAGCTTCGACGTTGCCTCCATGCCGGAGTTCATGGTCGTTCATGAAAATATTAAGCATCTGTCGGCAAAAAAACGGCAGGACTGGATTTGGGACAAGATTATCTACGCCAATCCGACCAAGCCCACGGAAACGCTGGAGAAGTTAAATCGCTATAAGCCCCTCGTTACTTTCGATCATCGCGAAGAGATTTACAAAATCAAGCAGCACGCGCCCAATGCCGGTTTGGCGCTAAGACTAAAAGTTCCCAACACCGGGGCGATGGTGGAACTATCTTCAAAATTTGGCGCCACGCCCGGCGAAGCCGTGGATTTAATTCTCGAGGCCGACAAAAACGGCCTCGTCGTGGAGGGCATCAGCTTTCACGTCGGGAGTCAGACCACTAATTTTGAAAATTATGTTCAGGCGCTGAATTTGACGGCCGCTATTTTCAAGGAAGCGCAGGATCGCGGTTATACCAAAATGAATCTGCTGGATATCGGCGGGGGCTTCCCGGCGCCTTATGATGCCACGGTTAAACCGCTTAAGGACTTGGCGAAGATCATTAATGCTGAAATCGAACGGCTCTTCCCCAAAAACATTCAAGTGCTCGCTGAGCCTGGGCGGTTCTTAGTCGCCTCGGCTGGTTACGCGGTTTCCAAAGTTATTGGCAAGGCGGTCCGCGATGGCAAAACGAGTTACTATATTAACGACGGCGTTTATCACACGTACTCGGGAGTCATTTTTGATCACTGCCATTATCCTATTCGGTCGTTCAAAAAAGGGCCGACCTCTTTGTGCTCTGTTTTCGGGCCGACTTGCGATGCCCTGGATGTCATTTCGATGGCGGAAAATCTACCTAATCTCGAGCGTGATGATTTCGTCTATAGCACAAATATCGGGGCTTACAGTCATGCCTCCGCCACTTATTTTAATGGTTTTCCGCCGGCGAAGGTCGTGCACGTTAATCAGTGAGTGCGGTTCCTCGCGGGGCTGGGCTAAATATTTAATATGGAAATCCCTGACATTATTGCCAAGGCCAAGGTCTTGCTAGAGGCCCTGCCTTATATTCAAGATTTCCACGGTTCAATTTTCGTTGTTAAGTACGGCGGTAGTTTCATGGATGACCCTGATCCGGCGGTGCGTATCAGTGTCGCCACTGATATTGCCTTTTTGGCGGCGGTGGGAATTAACGTGGTCGTAGTTCATGGGGGCGGGAAGGCGATCAACCGCGCGATGGACGAGGCCGGACTCAAGGCCAATTTTATCAACGGACTGCGGGTCACGGATGAAGCTACAATTGCGATCGTCAAAAAAACTTTGGACGAGGTCGTTAATCAGGATGTTTGTGCAACGTTGGCGGCGGTGCGGGCGCGGCCGAAAGGCCTGCCTGGTGATAGTGTGATTGTATGCGATAAATTAGGCGTCGATGACGACGGTAATCCCTGCGATCTCGGCTTTGTCGGGGATGTAACTGAAGTTAAGGTTAAGTTGATTAAGAAAGAGATTGCGGATGGTTTTATGCCGGTGATTTCGCCTGTGGCCGAGGGCCTCGATGGCAAGCCTTACAATGTGAATGCCGATACGGTTGCGGGGCGGGTGGCCAGTGCGTTGCGCGCGCGCCGCTTGGTTTACATGAGCGATGTGCCTGGCTTACTCGCTGACCCCAAGGATCCGGCCAGTTTAATTTCGAGCGTCAAAGTCGGCGAAGTGGAGGGCCTGAAAAAGAAAGGGATTATTGGGAAAGGGATGCGGCCCAAGGTGCAGAGCGCTGTGCGCGCTTTGCAGGAAGGGGTGCAGCGGGTCCACTTTGTTGACGGCCGGATGCCCCACAGCTTGTTGCTCGAGATCTTTACGGATCAGGGCGTCGGCACAGAAATTGTGCATGATTAAATTTTGGGTCATTGGCGGGTAAGCTAGAATGATCAGCGCAAACTATTTAAAATGAATCAGCCCACCATCGTTCGCTCCAATGCTGCC
>CAIVJE010000030.1 GCA_903906135.1 uncultured Verrucomicrobiota bacterium
CCACTTCCACCTCGTCACCCACACCGTCATGGTCCGTGTCTGCGCTGATCGGATCGGTCCCCAGAAGATATTCCTGAATATTCTTCAGCCCATCGGCATCGCGATCTCCGGCGCGATCGTTGACGGCCGGATTCAAGCCGTGCGCGACTTCCCACGTATCATCCATGCCGTCACGATCGGCATCCGCGAACAGCGGGTTCTCAAAACCTACGAGCAAATCATCAAATCCCGTGGTGAGTGTGGCATGTCCGCTGAGCCCCAAGCCGGTCAACCCGTTCGCCGTGGTGTGTACGAAGCCGAGATCGGCCGCGATTATTTTCCCGTTCAGATAAAGATCCCAGCGTTTATGAGTATAGTCAGATCGCGTGGTGAGCCGAAGCCAGTCCACGGCCTGTCCGCTCGCATTAAGCGCGGGGCCCTGGGCGGTCGATAGCCAGTAGCCGCCGCCCACCCCATCGCCATAAAATGTCTGCAATACGCCTCCGGCCCCCGCACCAGTGAGCGCCACTTGTAAGGCATCGGTATCGAGAAACACCCCGCGCTCCGGCGTCTGGGCTTTCGCTGGTCGGATAAAAAAATCAACAAAAGTGATCGGCGAATCCACTCCCGAGAAAGATTTTGCGAGGAGTCCGGGCGATGCACCGGGGGCGACACTCACCGCTTGCTGTCCGGCGTAGACTGGCGCGGCCACGACGCTCGCCGCGCCGCTGACAACCCAACCGTTTTGGCCGTGCAACGCGCCGAGCTGATACCCCTCAGCTGGCTCAAAATTGGCCAGGAAGGGCAGACTATTCGCTGCGAAATCTACGGTGCTCACTCCAGAAGCCGTGGCGGCGCCTTGGTTGTCTGTGGCTACCGCCTTCAGTAAATAAGTGCCAGCCGCGGGCACTGGCCAAATGCATTCAAAAGGCGCGACAAGATCCTGACCAATTTCAAGGGAATCGGCAAAAAATTCGACCTTACTCACCGCACCATCTGAGTCGTTGGCCAACGCGGTCAAGGTGAGCGTCGCAGGAAAGCGTGAATTCGTGCCGGTGGCGGGGGCAGTCAGCGTGATGCTGGGCGGAAGGTTGGCTGCCCGGATCGTGAGCACAATGGGGTCTGAAATTGTCACGGCGCCGGCGTTATCCGTCGCGGAAGCCGTAAAGGTATAAATCCCAGCGCCCAAATTGTCGGCCGTGAGCTGATAAGGAGCGGTTGTTTTTTCACCGAGCTTAGTTGAGCCTTGAAAAAATTCTACTCTGCTCACCCCGCCGTCAGCATCAGTGACGGACGCATCCAGCGTGACCAACGCAGGCGCGAGCAAGTTCGGGTCAGGGCTGGTGTATGTCATGGAAACCGTGGGCGGAAGATTACCTCGCGTGACGGTAATCGTCACCGCGGCTGAGATCGTCGTGACGCCCAGATTATCGCTCGCGCGGGCGGTATAGCTATAACTGCCAGAGCCGAGCGCGCTGACGGCTAAGTTAAAAGGTGGTGTTAGATCTTCGCCAATTTTAGTACTGCCTTGGAAAAATTCCACCTTGGCGATGGTGCCATCGGAGTCGGTGGCCGTGGCATTTAGGCTAAAGGATGCGGGCGCCAACCACGTTGCGCCACTGCTTGGGGCGGTCACGATAATCGTTGGGGGTAGATTGGCCGCGACGGCCGTTAACTGGACCCGCGCATTTTCCGATACCTCGAGATCATCGACCGCGAAGGAGCCAACCAACAGACTTTTGCTACCGAGCGTGAGGGTGCCCGTTGGCGCGAGGAGTAGAGCGGAGAGCACCGCATTGCTTTTTAACTTAACATCGCCGTTCGCGATCCGCAGTTCCAGCCACTCAGGATGAGCCGCTTGGCCAATGACGGAGTTGACGACAAAGTCACCCGCCACGGTCACGATGACCGGACCCACAATCTGAAGCGTGCTCGCGCTCGAAAGTTCCAGACTTTGAAAATTATAGATCAGCGGCTGAGTGGTGCCGACCGCGCCGAGGATAAAGCCACTGCGCGTGGGGCCTGCTCGCGCCTCATTATGATTTTCATCCCGTTCATCCTCGCCGTTCGTCTCGTCGCGAAACTCCCCGTAATTTCCCGCCGGAACGGCGAGCAATCCGACCGCTTGCTTGAGGGTGAGATTTTTTAGGGTCGCCCAATCTCCAACGGTGTCTCGCGGTTGATCGAGCTTTACGGCCCGAGTGCCGCGCGGTTTTGGTGGTGGCGCTACTGGGTCGAGGTATACCGCATTGGTGCGGCGAACAATATGATTCAAGGCAACGCTGCCGCTGAGGGTAATGGTATAATTGTTCGGGGTCGGGGCGCCGGTTCCCTCGAGCGTGCCGGCATACGTGGGGCGGCCATTGAGTTTGATGCTGGGCGTGCCGGGCACGAAGAAATCACCGGTGATCTGAGCGTTGCCGTTTAAAGTGACATTCTGCGCTGACAACAGCTGCAGGGAGCCCTCAACCGTTCCCGCAATTCTCGGGGCTTGCCGAACGCGGGCGGGGGCGATGGCCGCCGGCGTCAGCGTCACCATCGGACCAGCGAGCGCGCATATTCCGAGGCTGAGGCGCAGCAGCCAAACGCGCTGACCACGGGAAATTCCTTTGCCCCGGCGGCGTGAGTTGGGTGCAGCGGAATGAGCGATCACCCAGGCAAGTTGCGCTGGGCCCACGCCCAAACAAAGCGCTCCTTTTACGTAAATTCAGGCAGCCCCAACCCCGAAAATACAGTTCATCACCTATTCACGGATTGTTCGAACATAGGAGGGCATGGGCTTTGCTTATCGTA
>CAIVJE010000031.1 GCA_903906135.1 uncultured Verrucomicrobiota bacterium
GCGTTGGCTGATCGTTACCCCGTTCAATGTCTCGTCCCCCTTATATCGCCCTGCTCTTTACGACTTTTCCAAAAGTTTCTGAGACTTTTTTGCAACGTGATGTTTTGGCGCTGCAGGCGCAGGGAATCCGGTTGAAACTTTATTCCTTGTGGGGGGGCGGGGGTGAGTTTGCCGGTATGCCAGTGCAGCGTTTCCCTAAGTGGCGGTTGCTGCCGTTAATTATATTTACGATTCCCTGGAATTGTCTTCGTCGACCGCGGATCGTGTGGGATCTTTTCGTGGGAGTGTTTACGCGTCGCGCGCCCTCTTGGTTGAATTTCTGGGAAAACATGCTCGGGGCCGGTTTTGCGGGCTGTTATTATCGCCAGTTCCGGCAGGACCCACCGGCCTTGGTGCACGGGGCTTGGGCGGGTGCTCCCGCCACGGCCGGTTGGCTACTCGGTCGGATAGCTGGCTGGCGCTATAGCACGGGGGCCCATGCCTATGATATTTATGAGCACGGGGGTGACTGGTGGTTGCAGGAAAAATTACAGCACGCGCAATTTATTCATGCCTCAACCGAGATGGGGCGCCGCGAATTAATTACGCGTGGAGTATCCGCCGATAAAATTGTCTGTATCCGTCGCGGGCTGGAGTCTTTCCCTCTTTGCAAGCGGCTGCGCTTAAATCGCCGCCCCGTGCGCTTGTTGTGCATTGCCCGGCTCGTTCCTAAAAAAGGACTGTTTTACCAATTGCAAATCTACGCCGCGCTTAAGCGAGCGGGACTAACTTTTGCGGCGCGGGTGGTCGGCGATGGCCCGCTCCGCCCATCGCTCGAGGCGGCCGTGCAAACGCTAGATTTAGGCGCAGAGGTAAAATTTATAGGCCATCAATCATCGGCCGCCGTTTGGTCGGAATTGGCTTGGGCTGATGTATTGCTGCATACGGGGATCATTGCCCCGAGTGGCGATCGGGATGGATTGCCGAACGTGATTCCAGAGGCGATGGCCGCAGGTGTGCTCGTGGTCACTTCACCGGTTTCAGCCACGACCGAGGCTATTCATCACGAACTCACTGGATTGGTGGCGGCCGTCGATGCCCCGCTCGTTTGGGTACAGGCCCTGCGCCAATTGAGTGAAGATGATGAGTTTGCTGAGCGCTTGCGCGTGGCGGCACGCCAGTGGGTGGAGGAACACTACGATGCGCATAAAAATACCGCCAAATTGATGCAATGTTTTCAGCGCGCAATGAGCCCCACTAAGCCCCCGTATGAATAATTTTTTGACGCCGGCCCGAGGTTATTTCTATCGTGCCCTCTCGTGGCACGGGCTTAGATTTTAAGACGAATAACCCTGCGATGATTTACTATGATATCACCAAGATGGGCGCAGCGAAGCATCGCTCGGGTTTGATGCGGCTGACATCTCGCTTGATGGAAGAGCTCGGGGGCAATGTTACTGCGGTAGTTTGGGATAATTCGCGTCGGTCTTTTTTGACTCACGGCAAAAAATCTTCGGTTGATTTTACTTCAGCGGATTGGCTATTCACGGTGGAAATGTTCAGCGAGGCCGAGCGGCCGGGCTTTGCTGATTTTGTGCATCACCCTCCTTGCCGCTTGGCGGCGATGTTTCATGATGCCATTCCGATCAAACTTCCCCACATCACGTGGCCGCAAAGTGTTCAGCGGCATCCCGAGTACATGAAATTATTGGCGAGCTTTGA
>CAIVJE010000032.1 GCA_903906135.1 uncultured Verrucomicrobiota bacterium
GACGCCGACCTCTTCGCGTTTCAATTTAAGGACTGAGCGACAAATCCGGTCCCGCGCCTCGCGTTTTTCCCACTCCCTTAGCCAACCCCGACTATCCATGAAAAATTCTCCACCCCTGCCGGCGATCCTGCTCGCCTTGTCCCTTTTGCTTTCGTGCGTCCCGCCGGGCCGCGCCTCGGCTGCGCCATCCCCGGACGTCGCGGATATCGGCGGGCGGCGCGAGCTGTTTCTCGATGACTATCTGATCGCTCGGAAGACCGGGCTGGAACTTAAGCTGCACGAGCCGACACCGCGCGAGATCGTGATGGTCCGAGACAAGCCCTGGGAAGGCAGCGGCAGTGACTTCGAGACCGTCATGCGCGACGGCGATGTGATTCGGATGTATTACGTGGGGGCGAAGCTCACCACCGAGAACGGAATCAGGCTCGATAAGCCGATCGTCGTGCACCTGTGCTACGCCGAGAGCAAGGATGGCATCAACTGGGTGCGCCCGGAGTTGGGGCTCTTCGAGTTCGAGGGATCAAAGAAGAACAACATCGTTTGGATGGAAAAAAACTTGGATAACTTCACGCCGTTCAAGGACACCAACCCTGACTGTCCGCCCGATGAGCGCTACAAGGCCCTGACGGGACAGTGGCACAAGCTCTATGCCATGAAGTCGGCCGATGGCATCCATTGGACGCGCCTGTCCGAGTAGCCGATCATCGAGAACGGCGCATTCGACACGATGAACAACGCATTCTGGGATCCGCTTCGGCAGCATTATTTCTGCTATTTTCGCGGCTTCCACGACAAGGACGGGAACGAGACGCGGGACACGACCCGCGGGATCCGCGACGTGCGCGTTTCTACTTCGCGCGATTTCCGAACCTGGAGCAAACCCCGGCGCATGGAGTTCGTGGACTCGCCCGAGGAGGCCCTCTACACGAACCAGGTCGAAGCCTACTACCGGGCGCCTCATCTCTTCGTCGGCTTCCCCATGCGCTATGTCGACCGGATCCAGCAGAAGGTGTCGCTGATGGCTCTGCCGGACTCGGTGCACCGACAACGGCGGATGAATTTCTCGCCACGCTATGGCTCGGTGATCACGGACGGACTTTTCATGAGTAGCCGCGACGGCTTCACGTTCAAACGCTGGAACGAGGCCTTCATTCGGCCTGGCCCGGAGCGCGACAACAACTGGGTCTACGGCGACGCCTGCAAGGGCCTGGGCATGATCGAGACGCCGGCGGAATATCCGTCGGCCCCGCCTGAGCTCTCCTTCTATGTCACCGAGGGTCACTGGAAGGACGCCTCGCCGCTCCGCCGTTACACCATCCGCATTGACGGATTTGTATCACTGCATGCCCGCCAGGCACCCGGCGAGTTAGTCAGCAAGCCCCTGAACTTCACTGGCCACCAGCTCTCGTTGAATTTCTCGACCTCCGCCATGGGTTCGATCCGCGTGGAGCTCCTCGGGACGGATGGCCGCGCACTGCCGGGTTATTCCCTCGCGGAGAGCGACGAGCTTTTCGGCGATACCCTAGACCGGAAGGCTAGCTGGGGTGGGCGGACAAAAATCAACGTTCCCGCCGGCCAGTCGGTGCAGGTCCGGATGGTCCTCAGCGACGCCGACCTTTACTCGCTGCAGTTTCAGCCATGAAGAGCACCTTGCTGCGCTAGCGGCGACTCGGCTGGGCTCCGCCTCCGCATTGGGCCGGCCGGTCGCGCGTCCGGCTGCGGACGGAACCCGCTGGCCCGCGTCTTAGGTCAAACGAGCGAAGCCGCTTTGAGCGACGGGGCCGTGCAGCGCACTGAGCACGCTCCCCGCGTCGAGCTGTTGCCGCATGAAGCTAAAGACCACCTCGACGTTTTTTAAATAGTCAGCCACCAGGGTGAGTTGGTGCGCGTAAGTGGGATAAAAAGCTCCCGCTGCTAAATACCCTCGAGCGAGCATTTCTTGGGTAAACAGTGTCATGAGCGCGCGACTTTGTTCGCCGGCTTCAAACCCGAGGGTACAGAGCGCCGGAATGCCGCCCACTTTAACGGATAATCCCTGACGTGCCGCTGCCGCTGCCCAGCCCGTCCGGACCGCCGTGCCAATCTCATGTACATGTTCCCACACTTTGAGCTGCTCCATGCGCTGCAGGGTTGCCACCGCGGCAGTGGGCCCAATTGCCTCGGTCCAGTAAGTGCTACTCACGAAAGTTTGTTGGGCCACGGTCATCACCGCGGCTCGCCCAATGATGGCGGCCATAGGAAAGCCATTGGAGAGTGCCTTGGCGAAAACGGCGATGTCTGGGTTCACGCCGAGTGTCAGGTGGATGCCGCCAAAATTGCTGCGCCAGCCTGCCGTGATTTCATCAAAGATGAGGACGGCGCCGGCTCGATCAGCGAGGGCGCGAACTTTCTGTAAAAATTCCTCCTGGGGCGCTACATGCCGCATGGGTTCCATGACGATGGCGGCCAATCCAGTGGGGTGTTGCGCGACGATTTTTTCCAATTCGGCAATCTGGTTGTAGCGGAAAGGCAGCGCGCTGGTCTGGAGCGCGCGGGGGACTCCCGCCGGATCGAGGCCGGGCAACAAATGTCCGGCGAGCGCGTCGGATTCTCCTAAGTTAGCCGCGAGATACCAGTCACTCCACCCGTGATAGCCACAAAAAGCCACCGTGCTGCGGCGCGTCGAGGCCCGAGCCAGTCGCACGGCAATGGCCATGGCTTCACCGCCGGTTCGAGCGTAACGCACCTGCTCGGCCCATGGGTGAATCGCGCAAAGTCGATCGGCGAGTGCCACTTCCGCCGCCGAGTTCAACGTGCACATATTGCCCTGCGCGATGCACGCAGTGACTGCCGCGTTGACCGTGGGATCTGCGTAACCCAGCAAGCACGTACCGATGCCGTTGGAGGTAAAATCAAGATAGGGGCGATTATCTAAGTCCCACACCGTGCAGCCCTCCGCGCGGCGGTAATAAGCGGGCCAGTTGTCGGGCAAATATTGCTCGGGACGCTTGCCGAGTAATTGGGCGCCGCCGGGGATGCGTTGCCGCGCGCGCTGATACAGTTGCTGGCCGGTGCCTGACGCCGGATCAGGCTGGGGCGAAGGGGGGATATTCATACGGGGTTAATTGGAATAATTAATGGACCGGATGGAGGAGCCAACTACAACCTGCAACGAGTGGCAGCAGACCGGCCGCGGTATAACCGCTGAGCGCCAGCGTGGAGCGTTCGCGCGTTTTCCTGAGCGCCGTGAATAATGAAATTCCCGTCAGGAGGGGATGGGTCCGCCGATTGCCGACAAAAAACTCTTCGTTCGTGCCGCCTTGCGGGTGGTAAAAATAAAACCCGATGCCTAATAAAATTGCAGCGTAGACCCCTAAGACGACCCAATCGAGCGTCGCCAAAGCGAAGGTTTGAGGAAATAAAGCCAAAGTGCTCGAGGATTGCACCTTACTTAGGTGGCCGAAAGGGCGGGCAATCAAATTGGGGTTGCGTGTGATTATTTTTTACACCTGTTTCAGGCTTTAGCTCGCGCGCTGGCTCAGCGGAAATAGAGTCTGATCGCCTCAGCTTAATATCTCATCGACCGACATCTTCTATGACCTCTTCTTTTTGCGCAGTTAATATCGACTGCAATTTTGACTATACTTACGAACGTCAACGCCTCGATGCGCTCGGGGTGCAGTTGATTTTGAAGAAATCCGAAACGGAGGAGGCCATTATCCAAGCGTGTCAGGACGCCGATGTGATGGTGGTCGAAGGTACCCGGACCCCCATCACTGCTCGCGTGATGGCGGCGCTGCCGCGTTGTAAATTAATCGTAAAATACGCGGTCGGGGTAGATAACATCGATATCGGTGCCGCGAGTAATCACCGGATCGTGGTCGCCAATGCGGCTGATTTTTGCACTGAAGAAGTGTCCGATCATACGGTGGCCTTGCTCCTCGCGAGTTCGCGGCGCGTGGTGTCGGCGGATCGTTATGTGCGGACTGGCCAATGGGCGGGCTTTGTCCGCGCGCAGCCGATCCGCCGGATCAGCCAGCTGACCTTAGGCTTAGTCGGAATGGGGCGCATCGCGCGCGCCACCGCGCGCAAAATGGCCGGGTTCGGTCTGAAGATTATCGCCGCCGATCCCTACGTCACGAGTCAGAGCGCGCAAGCGGGGGTGGAAATGGTTTCGCTCGATCGCCTCTGGCGCGAGGCGGATCTGATCTCGGTTCATGTTCCGCTGATGCCAGAAACCCGCGGGCTGTTGAATGAAGCCGCTTTTCGTTCAATGAAACCCACCGCGATTGTGGTGAACACCAGTCGCGGACCAGTCATTGATGAAAAAGCCCTCATTCAGGCTTTGCGGGAGAAATGGATCGCCGGCGCCGCTCTCGATGTGGTGGAGGAAGAGCCATTAGCTTTGACCAGCCCCCTGCGGGAATTTGATCAAGTTATTATTACCCCCCATTGTGCCGCGGACTCCACTGATTCGATGCTGCATGTGCGCCGTACCGTGATCGATTCGATTGAGGCGGTGTACCGCGGCTACTGGCCGCCTTTCCCCCTCAACCCAAAAATTACGCCTCGGCTGCCGCTTAAAGCTTGGAGCGAACTTCCCGCCGTCTGACGCGGCGCCTCGATTGCGAGAACGTGCTCGATAGCAACTACGCGGTCGGTGCTCAAGGTGTGGGTCTCGTCGATTCAGTCAGTCCCCGGACCTTCAGCATCCAAAGTACCTATAAGTACTGAGCGGTTCGTTAAGTTTTTATACCAGCCGACTTCGCCCATGCGGAGTCGGCTGTTTTTTGGTCAGGACTTTCTTGCATTTTCTTT
Source organism: uncultured Verrucomicrobiota bacterium (assembly GCA_903906135.1). Lineage (GTDB taxonomy): Bacteria > Verrucomicrobiota > Verrucomicrobiia > Opitutales > Opitutaceae > Lacunisphaera. The sequence continues at coordinate 4,798 of CAIVJE010000032.1, forward strand.
TATCAGTTACCCTATCGCTATGAGCCTTCCGTCTACCTCGTGTCGTTCTGTCAACGCTGGCGCTTTTTCCCCCGCGGTTGCGTGGACGGCCGTGGCTTTGCTCTGGCTGGCGGGTGGTTCGAACTATCTGACGCGCACGATGCTCACCACGATGCGTGGTTCCATCATCGCCGATGTCCCGATGACTGAAGTGCAATTTGGCCTGCTTACTTCCGCGTTTCTCTGGTGCTATGCCTTCATCAGCCCATTTGGCGGATTTATGGCCGACCGCTTCAGTCGTCGCCAAGTCGTGATCGGCAGTCTGGTGATTTGGTCAGCCATTACTGGCGTGACTGCTTATGCTCGAACTTTTGATCAATTTCTTATCCTGCGGTCACTGCTTGGGCTCAGCCAGGCATTTTATATTCCCGCGGCGGTGGCTTTAATTGTTGATTATCACCGTGGCCCTACCCGTGCTTTGGCTACGGGAATTCATGTGACGGGAATGGTCGTCGGGTCGACGATTGGCGGTATGGGCGGTTGGCTAGCTGAGCATCATGGCTGGAGTTATGCCTATACCACCATCGGCCTGCCTAATTTGGCGTTGGGCATCATCCTTTACTTCACCCTTCGGGAGCCGCCGCGCGAGGGACGATCACTTAAGGCAGGAAGTGAGGCCCCGGCGCGAATTCGCCTGAGTGAGGCTCTGCTGAATTTGATGAAGCCAGGACCATTTTATTATTTGCTTGGTTGTCAGAGCGTGCAGGGAGCGGTCAGCTGGATTATTATCGCTTGGGTGCCCACGATGCTGCGCGAGCAATTTAATCTCGCGCAAGGCGCCGCGGGATTTTCGGCGCTCGGCTGTCTTTATGGCGCGCAATTGGTCGGACTTTTAGTTGGCGGCTATGCTTCTGATCGGTGGAGTCTGCGTAATCCGCGGGCTCGAGTGATTATTCCGGCGGTAGCCATCTTGCTGACCGCGCCCGCTTTCTGGCTGACCGGTTGGTTTCCGCTCATCATCTTTACCTTGCTCAGTTTGCTGCTCTGGGGGCTCGCGATGGGCTTTTTAGGGGCCAATACGATGCCGATCGTCTGTCTGGTCGTTGATGCCCGCTACCGCGCCACGGCGATCGGTTTGCTGAATTGCATCACAGCCATTTGCGGCGGGTTGGCTATTTATGGGGTCGGGGCCCTGCGTGATGCGCATATCGCTACTCATCTCATCATGACTTTTGCTGGCGTTGGCGTAATTTTATGCGGCAGTTTTCTTTGGTTACTAAATATTACCTTAAAAAAATCCGAGCTAGTCCCGGCGGTAGCCTCAACCTAAGCTAATCAGGCCGTATCCTGATTTTTTGTGAACCTCAGCCTCTACCCCTATGTCATCTTCCTCTAATTCTCCGACCGTAAATTATTCTGCAGAGACCCTGCGCGTATTTTGTCGCCAGCTCTTAATCGCCCTCGGGACCGCAGACGCACATGCGCGCGTCGTCGTGGATTCATTGGTGGGGGCGAATCTTCGAGGGGTAGATTCCCATGGCATTCAAATGCTCGCTACTTACATCCAGCAACTGCGGGCGGGCGGCATCAATGTACCCGCCGCTGGTCGCGTGGTGCGTGAAGATGGGGTATGTTTGCGCTACGATGGGCAAAATGGGCTTGGTCAAGTTGTCGCCGAGCAATGCACCGATCATGCCATTCGGATTGCGCGGGCCTTGGGCGTCGCCGTCGTGGTGACGAGTCATTCCAATCATTTTGGAGCCGGGGCTTGGTGGGGTGAGAAAATCGCTCGCGCTGGCTACATCGGCATCGTCATGAGCAATGCCTGTCCCGCCGTTGCCCCGTGGCAGGGGAAAACGGCCATCCTCGGCACGAACCCACTCTGCGTCGCGGTGCCGAGTCGCGCGGGCTCTGGCCGTTGGTTGCTCGATATGGCCACGACGACGGTCGCGATCGGTAAACTCACCAATGCGGCTCATCTTAATCGCACCACCATTCCCGCCGAATGGGGTTTCTTGGATGCGGAACGGAAAGTGACTACGAGTACCGCGGCGGCCATCAAGGGAATTAACGGCGCGCCTTATCCGTCTCCGATCGGAGGTTACAAAGGCAGCGCTCTCGCGGTAATGGTGGAGATCTTGTGCTCGGGTTTAAGCGGTGGCGCGATGGCGACCGAATTGCCGGTGTATCGTACGGGGGGTGATCCGCTCGGGATTAGTCACACCTTTATCGCGATCGATCCAGCGCGGTTTCTGGCCCCAGGCGAAATGGAAACCCGCGTCGATCGCTTGGCGCAGTTGGTCAAAGCGTCCGAGCCCGCTCCAGGGTATGATGAGGTCATGCTCGCCGGCGAACCGGAATGGCGCTGCGAGCGCCAACGCGAACAAGCGGGAATTCCCGTGCCCGTAAAACTCTGGCAACATCTCACCACGATCGCTGGTGAACTTAAAATTACCCCGCCGCGACCGGATCCGTCGCATTAATCGGAGAATTATTTATGAAGAAAATACGTTTTGGCATTATCGGTTCAGGGTACATGGGCAGCACTCACGCGGAGGCGGTGCGCCGTCTGCCGAATGCAGAATTAGTCGCCGTCGCGGGCGGTAGTCGCGCCCCCGCTTTGGCGGAACGTTACAAAATGGCTTTTGAGGCGGATAAGGAAGCGCTGCTGCGCCGCGCAGACATTGATGCCATCGTCGTCACGACGCCGCATCACTTGCACGTGGAGGAGACGTTATCCGCTTTAGCTAATGGCAAACATGTGCTCGTCGAAAAACCGTTAGCCACCAAGGTCGAGGATTGCGATCGCATGATTGCGGCGGCCGCGCAAAAAAAGCTGACGCTGGCGGTGGGCTATCAGCAACGTTTTCGCGTCAATAATGCGCGCGCCTGCGCCCTCATTCGTGAAGGCGCGATTGGTCGGGTGTCGGCGGTACAAATTTCGATGCCGATGTACGCGGGGGCCATTAAGGCGGGTGGGTTTGGCGGAAATTGGGCGTGGTGGAATGATCCCGCGAGTGTCGCTCATTTGCTCAATAGTGCGCCGCACGCGGTGGATCTGCTGCGCTGGTTCACGGGTGGCAATGTCGTCACCGTATCGGCTTTCTCGCGCACCTTGCTCCCTGATGTGCCCGTAGAAGACACGACCATGGGTCTCTTGGAGTTTTCGACGGGCGCGATTTGTTCGGTTTTCTCTAGTCGCGCTTTGCCGACGCCATCGTTCCCGGGCGAGGATTTTCGTTTTCGCATTACCGGCACCACCGGCCTGATCGATCTCGATCCTTACGGGGAGTTACGACTGGCCGATGAGAAAGGTTGGCGCGTCATTTCGCAGCAGCCCACGGTTGGACATGAGGGCGCTAATTCCGCTTATGGTGATGTGCGCATGCAGGCCTACTGTGATCAACTGACGGCTTTTATTAACGCGATTGAAGGTCGCCCCAGCGAAGCTGGAACTGGAGCCGATGGTCGCGCTGGTGTGCAGGCTTGCGTCGCCATGCTGGAATCTTCCGCCAAAAAACAGTGGATTTTCTTGCCGCAAAATAAATGAGTCGGCGGGTCATTATTATCGGTGGCGGTATCGTGGGCTTAGCGGTCGCCCGCGAGTTACTCCTGCGCGTGCCCACGGCGCAGGTCACGGTTTTAGAAAAAGAGTCGAGCGTGGGCCGGCATCAAAGTTCGCATAATAGCGGGGTCCTCCACGCGGGGCTGTATTATCAACCGGGTTCATTGAAGGCGCGGTTGGCCGTGCAGGGCATACGTTTGATGACCGCTTTTTGCCAACAGCATGGCATCGCCCATGAAATTTGCGGCAAGGTGGTGGTGGCAACCTCCGCTCGTGAATTGCCCGCCCTGGATAAGCTCTGGGAACGCGGTCAGCGCAATGGCCTACGCGCGGTGCGGCGCCTAACCCCGGAGGCTTTAAGAGAAATCGAACCGCATGTGGCGGGGGTAGCCGCGCTCCATGTGCCGGAGGAAGGCATCGTTGATTACCTCGGCGTCTGTGCCGCGCTCCAAACCGAAATCGAACAGGGTGGGGGCGTGGTGCGACTCAACAGCGCGGTGACGCAGATTCGCGAGTGTGCCGATGGGTGGGTCGTGGCTACTCCGAGTGGTGAATACGAGGGAGATTATTTAATAAATTGTGCGGGCCTTTTTTCCGATCGGATCGCGGAGTTGGCGGGCATTCAACGAACGGTCCGAATCGTGCCTTTCCGCGGGGAATATTTTCTGCTCAAACCCGCCGCGCAATCATTGGTGCGCCACTTAGTTTATCCGGTGCCGGATGCCGAATTTCCATTTCTTGGAGTGCACTTTACCCGAATGATTCATGGCGGGGTCGAGGCGGGCCCTAATGCCGTCCTCGCGCTGGCCCGCGAGGGATACTCGTGGAAGGATTTTTCGGCGCGGGATGTGGCGGATGCGCTGAGCTTTCCGGGCTTATGGCGCTTTATGCGGAAATATCCTTCTCTGTGCAGCGCAGAGATTATCCGCTCTTTGAGTCAGCGGCTGGCCTGCCGCGCATTACAGAAATTAGTCCCCGCCATTACGGTCGCTGATCTCTTGCCGGGCGGCGCGGGGGTCCGCGCGCAGGCGATGCACGTCGATGGCACTCTCTTGCAGGATTTTTGGCTCGAGCAACGACCGCGCGCTTTACACGTCCTCAATGCCCCTAGTCCCGCCGCGACAGCCTCACTGGCCATCGCCGAAGAACTGGTCGGCCGGTTGCCTTTTGTGTCGGCCACGCGTTAAGCCCGGACGAAAGCCAGCCCTCAATTAATTTTATTATGAAATTAGAAACAGAACTGACCTCGATTGATCGTGAACTGATCACGGCCGCGACGGAAGGCTTTGTCCCGGCGCGGGTGATCGATTTTCATGCCCATGTGGTCCATCCCGATTTTTACGCGGCGGAATTTATTTCACCGGCGCTGCGGGGTAAGATTATTGATTTCTCCGCCTACATCGCGGCCATTCAGCAATTCCTGCCGCAGCGCTCCATCGACGGCGCTTTAGTTTTTCCGTATCCGACGCGGCGCGATGATCGCCCGGGGGTGAACCGCTGGATGTTTGCTGATCTCAAAAATGCGGCCAAGACGCACGCCGTTGCCGGCCTTGCGTTGGTTGGTCCGGGCGATGATCAAGCCCTCATCGCCGAGTGGTTTACGGCGGGCCAGTGCGTCGGGCTAAAACCTTATCACCTCTTCGCTAAACCGGGTGATACGCTGCAGTGCGGCGTCGAAGAATATGCGCCGGAATGGATGTGGCGGCTCTGTGATCAGCATCGCGGGATCTTGATGCTGCATTTGGTCAAGGATGCGGCCGCCCTGCATCCTGATAACCAGGAAGCGCTCCTGCGCTTGGCCAAAAAATATCCTGCCTGTCAGGTGATTCTCGCTCATGCGGGGCGCTCGTTTAATCATCGCAATACGCGTGGTTTGGCCGCGCTCGCGGGCCTTGCTAATATTTTCGTCGATACTTCCGCGATTACCGAAGCCGAGAGTTTGAAAATTGCCCTCGCCACGCTCGGTCCCGCGCGGGTGTTTTTTGGCACTGATTATCCGGTGTGCCACTTCCGCGGACGCTGCGTAACGGCGGGCAATTCGGCGCAGTGGATTTATGCCGATGATCTGGGGAATCCTGCGATGACCTTAGTCGGCATCGAATCATTATTAAGCCTGCGCCGAGCCGCCGAGGATCTTAGGTTAAACGCGGCTGATATTCAGCGGATCTTCTATGATAATGCTCAGACGATGCTGCGCTTTGGGGCGCGGTGATCGTGGTTACTCGGACGCGCCGGTGAGCGCTTAATCCCACTTAAAGACAATGCCGAGCCAGCCGGCGCTACCCTTGAGAATCATATCATAAATTCCAGGGGCTTGCGCCGCGGGTACGATCTGCGTGAGCAAATGATCTAGCCGGAGTTGACCGCTTGCCATGAGTCGCAAGCAGGCGCGGCGGTTGCGTTCCCGGGTCCACCGCCAATACGCATGAGCTTGGTTCAAGCCGCGCTCGTAGGTCCCGGTTACAATAAGTTCTTTGCGGAGTAATTCTTCTTTCAGGCGGATGGTTGCGGTTCCTGGGGGGCTGCCCGTGAGGACAACCGTACCGCGATCAGCGGCGCATTCCATGGCGGTCTGCAAAATATTAGCCGCTTGGGCGCAATGAAAAACCGCTTCGGCGCCGACGCCCTGGGTGATTTCTTTGATCCGCTGAACCACATCTTCGCGGCCAGCATTGATGACGTGAGTCGCCCCACTTTTTTTCGCCAAATCTAATCGTTCATCGATAAGATCAATTGCGATCAGCGGATACGCCCCGGAAATTCGGGCGAGCTGAAGAACTAATTGGCCCACGATACCCAGGCCAAATACCGCCACGGATTGATCAACCTGCAAGGCCGCGCGACGAACGCCGTGCAAGGCGACGTCACCCAAAGAACAGAAACCGGCGGCGGCATCGCTGACGCCCTCCGGAACCGGATCGATGGTGGCCGTAGGGGTGACCGCCACAATCGAATGCGAGGCATGGGCTGAGCCCGTGGAGACACGATCACCGACGGCGTAGCCTTGGACCTCACGACCGACCGCGATAATTCGCCCCACCGCCATGTAACCAATATTGGCGCGCGGTACCCCTGGGGGAAGGCCATATGATTCAGGACCGAAGCGGAGGAAATTAGATTCACTCCCCGCACTGACTTGGGTGTGGGTGTTGCGGACCAGGATTTCCTGAGCTTGCAGTTCAGGGATAGTGAAAGCCTCCACCTCCACTTTGGGCGGTGTAGAGGAAAACATTAAACGTTGGGCAGATTGCATGAGATATAATGGGGTAAATCCTGCTCAACTAGGACGCTGCTGGCTCGCGTGACTGGTCCGGTAAGTAGTTAATTCATCTAAGAGTCGCGGGGGCGTCGCGTCGTGTCCGGCGGTCTGGATAGGCTGCGCCGAGGCCACTGCAACAAAACGGCCTTGGTGCGCGGAGGCTTCGGCCGCTTCGAGAATGCGCGCCGTGCGCACGGCGTCGGCGAGTGTGGTGGGCGGAATGCCCCGACCCAGAACCGCGTTGATAAATTGCCGAAAAAAATCTTCGCCACTGGCCCCGCCATAGGAAGACGATGGCGGTAGACTGAATTTTTCTTCGCGCACGGGTGATTGACCCGCGGCGGGTGGGCATTCGATGTGCAGGCGCGGGTTGAGGTCCGGCCAGACGACCCGACCAGCGCGACCATTGAAGCCGAGGTAAGAATCGTAGCCGGCGAGGTTGACATAGCCTTCACCGCTATAGGCCAACGTGTAACCCGCGTGGAAGGTACCGATGGCACCTGAGCGAAATTTTAAAGTGAGCGCGGCGGTGTCTTCGACATCGATGGCTTCGCCGGAGCGGGTGGCGAGCAGCGCGCCGACTTCAATAATTTCATCATCTGGAATATAGTGCAGTAAATCTAAGCAATGGCAGCCGAGCCAGAGGAGAATCCCGCCGCCAGCTTGGCTGCGGCGGAATAGCCATGAGCTGGGCGTACGAAATTTTACTTGGGTGGTGAGGAAGCGCGCCTCGAGCGTGAGCAAGGGGCCCAGGGTGCCGGCTTGGATTAAGCGCCGCGCGGCGATGACACACGGATGGGCGCGGCGTGGGTAGAGAACGCTAGCGATGACGCCCGCTTTTTGCGCGGCGTGTTGAACGCCGATGATTTCGGCGGTAGTTAGTCCACCCGGTTTCTCTACGAGCAAATGTTTCCCCGCGGCCACTACGCGGTGGGCGATGGCGGCCGTTTGATCACTGCGGAGGCAGACAAGGGCGAAAATGAGATCGGGTTGCGCAAGGATCTTTTCGAGATCGCTGGTAATTTGGGTTACCTTTCGGCTAGCAGGTAAAGTTGGTTTAGTGACCACGGCTACCTCAGGATCCCAAAGACAGATGCTGGTGATCTCGGGCAGATTCTCGAGCGTGCTCAGCAGAATGCCCGAATGCGGATGGGTTAGGCCAAGCAGCGCGACTTTCATCAGGAGACTAGGTTTAGTCAGCGGTTAGCTCAGCGAAAAGCTTAGAATCGTTGAAATCCAGGGCCGCAAAAGCTTGATCAATTTGCGTGGGGCCGCGGCCGCCGATGAGCACGGAGGTGGTGCCCGGATGATGCAGGGCCCAAGCCAGCGCGAGGTGCGGCATCGCGTGCCCCGTGCGGGCTGAGACTGCGGCCAAGCGAGCCAAGCGCTGCTCCGCGACGGCATGAAAATAGACCGGCTGCATGCCGGGAACTACGGCGAAGCGAGAGCCGGGCTCGACGCCCCCACGATGCTTCCCCGTCAAAAATCCGCCGCCTAGCGGACTGTAAGTAACAATGGCGACACCCTGAGCCGCGCAGAGTTCGCGGAGGGGGGCATCGACTTCGCGGACCGCGAGGTTGTGATTATTCTGCAGCACGGCGAAGCGAGTGAGGCCGAGTTCCTTCTGCAGGGTGAGAACCGTACCGAGTTGGTGGGCGTTAAAATTGCTCGCGCCGAGGGTGCGGACGCGGCCACTGCGCACGAGTTGGTCCAGGGTGGTCAGGGCGGCTGGGGTGGCGGCCTCGGGATCCCATTTGTGCAAATAGAGCAGATCAATCGTCTCGACTCCGAGTCGGGCGGCGCTGGCGGTGACGGCCGCCTCCATGGCCGCTGGGGTGTACGGCGGATATATTTTTGTCGCGATCATCAGGCGACTTGGTTCCGGCCGGCGCGAGGCCAGCCAAGCACCGACCACTAATTCTGATGCGCCAGCGGAGTAGGTGGCGGCGGTGTCGAAGAGCGTAACGCCGAGCTTCTGGGCGTGATCCATCAGCGTGAAGGCGGTGGCCGCATCATTTTCGCGCGCAAAGTTGGAACTGCCGAGTGTAATCCGGCTGAGCGCCGGCGCGGAGGGATAGAGTCTGGTCAGTGGCATGGCGGGGATCGGCTGCTTAATGCGCGGTGTAGCCCGCGTCGACGGGGAGATTAACTCCCGTGACGTAACGCGCGGCCTCGCTCAGTAAGAATATCACTGGGCCCCCGAGATCACGATCATCCGCCATGCGCCGCAGAAATGTCGCCTTGATGTAGCGTTCGACGAAGGTGGGATTCTGTCCGTTATAAAACCCACCAGGCGCGAGGCAATTAACGCGCACGCCTTGGGGACCGTAGAGAGCAGCAAAATAACGAGTGAGATTCATCATGCCCCCTTTGTGGAAAAAATAATCCGGCGGCGCTGTCATGGTCGTCCCTTCGTAGAGGGTGAAATCAGGCCCGACCATGCCTTGGATGGAGCCGATGTTAACAATGCTCCCCGTGCCCTGCGCGGCCATCTTCTCGCCAAAGGCCCGCGTAATGGCAAAGAGCCCGGTGGCATTTGTTTTCATCGAAGCTTCCCAATCAGCGAGGGGGGCGTTGGGAGTTTTCATGGGCCGGGCCACCGCGTTGTTGACGAGACCATCGACGCGACCGAATTCCTGATAGACGCTGTCGCGTAATTTGAGCACCGACGATTCATCCGCCTGATCCAGCGAGCGGGCTTGCACGTTACGGCCGAGTGCGCGTTCTTCCTCGGCGACTTTTTCGAGGGCACTGAGATTGCGTGAAGCCAAAATGAGCGTGGCGCCTGATTCAGCGAGCTGCGCGGTCAAGCCGCGGCCGTAAAGTCCGGCGCCGCCGGTGAGGACGATGATTTTTCCCGTGAGGGAGAAGCGCTGGGGCGTGGGAGCAGCAGAGGTATTCATCATAAAGCGGGGTAAGCAGGCAACGGTGATTAGACTGACGCATTTCTTATTAGGCGAGCCGCGCTAGCGAGGCGAGCTTACTGGTAACAAAATGTACCTTAGATTTAATGACGCCGGCGGCTTTACAGGTGGGCGCCGGCCCGCGTAGACTCTGGCATGACATTTGCCACTCAGCTGCAGCAATTATTGGAATTTGATGGGGCCTTATTAGCTAACACCATCGGTTATCTTGATCCGACCCCCGCCGCGGAATTATACATGGGCGGCGATATTCTTTGTCAGACCCCGGGGACGGGCCCGATGGTCGGAGTGGCGGTGACTTGTGAAATCGACTCGAGCACTCCGGGTGGGTCCAATGAGATGGATCTTTATTACGACCAACTTGAGCAAATTTATCCGATAGCTGAACCCGTGGTTTGGGTGGTCAAAGCCGTGGGCTCACGACCCGAACATGAGTGCATCATGGGCGATGGTATGGCGAAAAGTCTGCAGGCCGCCGGTTGCGTTGGGATTGTGACGAACGGGGGATTACGGGATGTCCCGAGTTACTCGGCGGTGCCGTTCAAGGCGTTCGCGCGTGGACGGGTCATCCATCATGCGGCGCTCAGAGTTCGGCGCATCAATGAACCCGTCGAAGTGGGTGGGCTCACGATTCGGCCGGGCGATATTATTCACGGCAGCGACGAGGGGGTAGTGCGGGTACCGCGCGCGTGCTTGGCGCAACTACCGGAGCGGGCGGCCCAAATGCGGGCTTTTGAGTATGAAGCCCATTTTATTTTTCGAGACCCGGCTATTCCGCTTCGCTCCAAAGGGGGTTTAGTTAAAAAATTGCTCGAGAAATACGGTTTTGCCTAAGCGGTTCTTTTGGCGGTAGTCATCAGGGGGCTCGGCGGGTTCTCCGAGCTAAATCGTTGGGTTAATTAATATGAAACTATTCTTAGCGTCAGTCTTAGGCTTATTTTATTGGTCGAGTGCCAGCGCCGCTCCTGGCTCACCCGCCGTGCCGACTTCCGCGATCCGCGGGGAAGTTATTATTAATCGCCTCGCCGCACCGTGGGAGTCGCAACAAGTGCAGGAGCCTTGTATTCTGACTAACCCTAAAGATCCGACGCGGCTCGTTATGTTTTACTCCGGCGTGCCGGCGGCTAATCGCCGCCTGTGCTATATTGGCAAAGCGTGGGCGCTCAAGTCGGACCCATTCACGTGGCATCAGGATGAGCAGAATCCCGTATTCAGCCCGGGTGAATCCGGCTGGGATGCGGGGAGTATTCGGTTAGATGCGGTCCTCTACATCGCCGAAGAAGATGCCTATTATATTTACTATTCAGGCACGGTTAACTCCGTGCAGGATCGCATCGGACTCGCGATTTGCCCAGCAGGGTCCGACGGCTATACGGGGATTACGGCATCTGCCATTCAACGCGTGGGCGCCGCTCCGGTGCTAGCCCCGGAATCGGCGGCCCCGTATTTTGAGACGATGGCTTCCCAAGCAGCCGTCTGGCGCGAGTGGAATCAAACAACAAAGCAGTGGGACTGGTTCATGTATTATTCTTATCGCGGAAAAAATGGCACCTTGCCGGGCCTGCGACTTGCGACTTCGACCGATGGTAAACAGTGGACGCGGCATTTTAACGAAAAAGACCCGCGAGGGATGGGACATATTTTTCCTTCCACTCCAAATGCTTATTACGAGTGGCACCAGATTGCTAAAATCGGTGACACTTACGTACTCACGATCGAGGTCGGTTTAGAAAAAGGCCAACGTTGGCGCCCGGTGGTGGCGGTCAGTAAACATCCCGCGACGGGCTGGCAGCAACTGGATGTAGATACTTTGCTGCAAACTAAATGGGCCGGATTATACCGTGATGATACTATTTACCATGTGGCCACCCCGGCATTTTATGAAATTGACGGCCGTTGGTACCTGTATGTGCAAGCTTGTCCGTTACCCGCTAATCGCAACTACATCGACGGTCATTGGGATATGTGGGGTATAGCCTGTGATCGGGTGATTCCAACGTTACCGGGCTATACGTCCCTGCATATTCCCGGAGTGGGGACGCCCTGAGCGCGAGGGCCGCAACCTAGGCCGACTCACGCGGCACGTGCGATTACTGGCGTCAGCTTAAATAAAATCCAGCCCGCTCACCGACTAAGCCGCTGCGTCAATCATAGGGCTGAAATTTTATTGCTTGGGCAATTTCTTAAGCTGCGCCCGCGCTAATTGGGTGGCCTGAGTAATTTGCTCCGCCGTCATTAATTTTTTGATGACCTTAAGATTCTTGGCGGCGATTTCATTGCCGAGGTCGCTCGCAACCTGCCACCAGAGATAAGCCTCGCGCAAATCTTGGGGAACCCCGTCGCCCTGCGCGTAGGCGACCCCGAGGTTAATTTGGGCGGTCACTTCACCTTGTTCTGCGCTGAGACGATAACACTTAAGGGCTTCCGTTTTATTCTGCGGGACGCCGGTGCCGCTGGCGTACATGGCGGCGAGACTATTGAGCGCGTACACATCACCTTGGGCCGCACTCAGGCGATACCAGCGCACGGTTTCATGAAGATCTTTGGCCACACCGATGCCGGTAGCATACATTAAGCCGAGGGAATATTGACTGCTGGCATTGCCTTGTTCCGCCGCTTTGCGAATCCACTGGACCGCTTCGGCATCGTTTTTTTCTACACCGCGGCCGTTAGCAAGCGCTAGACCCAGTTGCCACTGGGCATTGACATCGCCCGCGGCGGCTTGCTTGCGCCAATCGGTTACGAACCAGGACTCTGCCCACGCTGAGTTGATCAAGAGAATAAGTCCGAGCAGGCGAGGGAGCCATAATTTTAACATCGTGATAATTTAAACGCCGATGGGGCGCATGTAAAGCTGCCCGCCCGCTACTTCTCGACCTGATCGGGTGGTGGTGGGCTGAAGTTAATGCAGAAAGGTCGCGCGACGTAGGCGGAGAGTGCTCGATTTATTCTGCTGATCGAGCATCATTGATTAATCAGTATGGATGAAATTCTCAGTTACCTCGCGCAGCTTTTTACGACGGCGCCGTACTATTATCTTTCATGGCCGGCGACCGCCATGTTGGTGGGAACGTTGGTTGGGGTAATGTCGACGGCCGCGGCGACTGCTCTCGCGGTGGTGCCGCGCACGGAACGCGGGCTGCTGGGGCTTTTTACCGCTCCCTTTGTGCACGCTAATTTTGCGCATTTTGCCGCAAATTTGCCGCCATTTTTAATCTTAGGGGCGCTGGTGCTGCGGCGTGAGCAGACGCAATTCTTAATCATCGTCTTGGCGATGACGTTCGGCCAAGGCGCCCTGCTCTGGCTCGGCGGGCGCAAGGCGGCTCATGTCGGCATGAGCGGGGTGATTTTTGGTTTTTTTGGTTACCTCATTATGCTCGCTTGGCTGACGCGAACGACCCCGGACTTACTGGTAGCGGGCGGAGTATTGATTTTTTATGGCGGTATGCTCGCTGGCCTGAAACCCGCTCGCAATGGAACCTCGTGGGAAGGCCATCTCTTTGGACTTTTGATCGGCTTAGCGGTCGCGTGGATTCGTCACACTTGGTTTTAGGCTTGGTGCTTTCGAGCTGAGGGCCGATTTTAATTTTACTGAGCGCCGAGGGAAGCACGCCCGATGATTTTCTTGAGTCGGGTCCGGGTTCGAGTAAATTCAACGTATGATACCCCTCCCTCATTCCCTCACGCAGAATAATTTATTCCTGCGTTGTTCAGTTTCACTCGCGACAATGCTAGCTGTTTTTTTTATCACTGGGTGTGAATCCTCAGGGATTCCAAATCGAATTCAGGAAAAATCGGCTATCTTCAACACGCTGCCTACTGTCCAGCAGCAGGACATTAAAAGCGGTTACTTCGGGGAAGGTTATACGATGGACATGGTTTACATCGCGGTTGGTAAAGCCTCTAAAATTACTGCCAACGGGCCGGATATCCTGTGGACCTATAATGATTTTTATCCTGCTTACGGCTCGCAGAGTCCGCAGACGAGACTCGATTCCGTTCATACCGCTGGACGCTCGGGACCAAGTGACTATGTATCGGCCAATGCGCCTGGTGCGACCAAGAGTCTGGGCGATACCAGCACCCGGGGCGGCGTGCAGACTTCCGCTACGATACCAGATCTTCCCAGTGATACCCTTTTCATTCTCTTTCGCGAAGGTCGGGTAATCAAACACTGGCTTGCCAGCGACGTTCGCTAATTTGGATTAATCTAGCCGGCGCCTATTTTGCGCCATTGAAGCAATCGCCCACCAAAAACTTGGTGGGCTTTTTTTGATCGATTAATCTTCAGCGACAGCTGAATGAGACCGAGATAGTGTAGGGGTAAAGCTGCCGCTGCTTGATCACGGCTTGGTCGGCGTGAGCAAATAAGCCAATAAATCGAAGAAATCTTTTTCCGGAAGCACGCTCTCAAAGGCGGGGGGCATGGGTGAGGTGACGCTAGCGGCAACTGCGCTGATGGTATTTTTAGCGACGCTAAAATCTTGGCTGGTCGTTGGGTCGGTCAGAGTCAGCGCTTCTCCGTGATCACGTAGATTGAGCCCGCCAAGCGTTTCCCCGGATTTTAGGGTAACCGTGGACAGGCGGAAGGCTGGATCTACGTTGCGATTGGGATCAAGGATATCCTCCATCACGCGCTGGCTACTGCGGGAGGCGATGCCGTCGAGACTCGGACCAAGATTGCCCCCGGAATTTCTGAAGCGGTGGCAAGCTGCGCAATTCTGGATGAAAACTTCCGCCCCGTGTCCGGTGTTGGCTTTTGTCGCGGCAAAAGTCGCGGCCCGCGTGTTAATGACCGCATCGAGCCGCGCATCCTCCGTGGGGAGGTGCTTGACGAGTGACGCGACCTGAGCGCGCAGCGCCGGTGATCTATCGCGCAGTCCGATTTCAACATAATGTTGGCGGAGTAACGCGGGCGGGGCCTTGCCTTGGGCCACTAACGCGATGAGCGCCGCAGTGCCCTCTTCAGTGAGCACGAGGTGGCTGGCGATGGTCAGCGCGAGATCATTTTGCGCGGTGGGCAGCACCGCGAGAATAGCCGCTCGGCCAGCGGGGCCCGCTGATGGGTGGGCGAGTCGTTCGGCCGCTCCGCGGCGAAACATGATCGGCTCGGCGTGGCGGTTGAGCAGGGTAATCAGCGTCGCGAGGCCGTCGCTGTCCAACGCTACTCCGCGGATAGCGGAGAGGCGAATCTGGTGGCTAGCCATAGAACTGAGGATGAGCTTGCGGAGGGGCTCATTTTTTTCCGGAAAGACCAAATTTTGTGAAGCCTCGACTGCTCGCTTTACGAGCATATAATCAGTCAGCGTGAATGAAGCGACGAGGGTGCGTCGCATCCAGGCCGTCACGTCAGCCGGCAGGATGCGATCAGGCCGTAAGGAAGTGGCTGCGAGTCCTTCGGCGAGCGCCAGCTGTTGCGCGGCTGGAGCCTGCGCGAGTGAACGAATCAGCGGAGCGATCGTATCGTAGCGGGTGGGGGGCAGCAGCATGACCGCTTGCCGGGCGTACTCGCCGGCGCGGGGCGTGGTAAATTTGGTGCGCTCCAGGTGGCTCATTAAAAATTCTGCGACCAAGGGAGTGGGCACGGCGAGCGCTACATCCGCAAGGCGCTCCGCCTCTTGAGGATTAGCGGCGGCGAGGGCATTGAGTTCCAGCAATGGCGTCGCCGCGACGCGGGACTTGAGCGCTAGTCGGAGGGCGTAGGTGAGTTCCGTATCCGTAGCTGGCGTTCGCGCCATCATCGTGAGTAATAATTTTGTCTGCCACGCTTCAGAGTGGGTCGTGAATAGATCAGCGGTCGCCCGCCAGAGGTGACCGGGCGCAGTTCGCGTGATTAGGTCGGTGAAGAATTTTTCTCCGCGTCCGCCCAGTTCCGCGCGAGCCGCGAGCACGCGCAGGGCGGTGAGGGCGGCATCGCTATCGGTCGTCGCGGTAGCGAGGGGCGCAAATAATTTTTGATCATCGGTGGCGCCGAGGCGCTCGAGAGCGAAAGCGGTCGGCAGCGCCGAGGATTGATCAGCCGCTGAGCGCAGGGCGGGAACGGCGCTGGCCGCGGCGAGGCGCTCGACGAGGTCGTTGGTCGCAAGCGTGCGGACGACTATATTATCATCCGCAAGTTTGGCCACGAGTGCGGGCGCACTGGCGGTCGAAAAATCAGGGGGGACGGGGGCGCGGACAGAATTATCCTCACCTCGCCAAACGATGCGCCAGATGCGCCCGTGGGCGCGGTCCCGGTGTGGGTGCGTCAGGGGTTGTTCATAATGGCCGATAATGGGATTGTAGAAATCAGCAATCCAGAGGGCGCCGTCGGGGCCCAGCTTGACTTGTATTGGGCGAAAAGCGGGGTCATCACACGTGAGGAAATCTGGCATACGGACCGCTTGAGGCGTGGAGCCAGTCCAATCGAGCCGGTCGCGATTGATGCGGCGAGTGACCGGATTGCCATTAAAAAGATTGCCGCGGTATTCTTGGGGAAATTGCGTGGCGGCGTAATACGTAATGCCGGCGATGGCGCTCGAGCCGTGATCATCGAGCGTGATTGGGGGAGCAAAACCTAAGCCATCATGCTGTTTGTTGATACCTTCGTAAAAGCCGCCATGCACGAGCAGGTAAACGGGTTTGGAGTGTGAGTCGGCGGTATAGATATCGCCGCGGGGATCGAAAGCTAAGCCGAAGGGATTGGTCTGGCCATGCGTCCATTGCTCAAAATGCGAGCCATCTGGTCGGAAGCGATAGGTGTTGCCGCTATCGAGCACGGTCACTCGGCCCGAGCGATCCCGTACCTCGCTGTGGTTGGCAAAACCGTGCGTGCCGTAAATCCACCCATCGACCCAGTAGGTGAAATTGGACGCCATCCCGTGCGTATCTTTAAAGCCGAAGCCGGTGTATAATTCTTCGCGCACATCCGCGCGGCCATCGCCATCGGTGTCCTCTAATCGCCAAATGCTGGGGATCGAGTGAACGATTACCGTATCGCCTTTCGCGCCCGCTCGCCGCGGCAGGGGAACAATCCCAATCGGAATATTAAGGCCGTCCGCAAAAACGGAAATTTTACGGGCATGTCCAGTGATTGGATCGAAATCTGACAGCACCCGCACCGTATCAAAACCGTGTTCGCTCGGCGGGGGCGGGGAGGCCGCGGCGCGAAAAGCGATGCCGTTGCTATTCCAATTATGCTCAAAGCTGGCGATGGGCCGGTCGAGGGCATCCGCGCGCGCGGGCCAGGGATAAAGAGTGGTGCCGGTTACCCAGAGGCGGCCGGCCGAGTCAAAATTCAGATTAAGGGGCTTCTGGATTTCAGGTTCTGCCGCCACAAGCTGGACTTCGAAGCCGGGTGGAACATGAAACATTTTTAGTTGAGCTGCCGGCGAGCTGAGCAGGGCGGCGGGTTCGTCAGCCCGCAGTGGACCCAGCAACAACGGCAGGAAGCAGAGCCGAAGAAATAAAAATGGGCAGAGCCGGATATTCATTTTTGCTGAACCGCATTTTTCGAAAGGACGACAAAAGTACCCCGCTTGTTACCGACGATGAAGTCAGGGCGGCCATCGGCGTTAACATCAGTCGCGTAGACTTGCGTGCCGATGCCCGAGTTATCATCGAGTAAACGTGGTTCAAAAGTGACGGTGTGATCGGGCGCACGCCGAGTCGGGAAAGCGTACAGCACGGGTGCCCCGGCCGGATCGGCATCTCCTTTCGGCCCGTGAGCCCACCAGCGTTTGCCGGTGATGATATCAGGCAGGCCATCGCCATCGACGTCCGCGAAGGCGAGCGCGTGCAGTTGGGAGAATTGCACCCCGGAAATTTTCGTCTCAGGATTTTCGGAAAGAATAGTATGTGGACTAAAGCTGATCGCTCCAGCGGCCGTGCGGATTTGTTCAAACCATGACAGCCCGTAGCCGTGGGCGTGGCGGCTCGTGACGACATCAGCGAGACCGTCGCCATTCACATCCGTGACTAACATTTGCGCGCCGCCGGGAGCCGGGGCGGTCGCGAAAGGATACGGGTGAAATTCCCAGACGGGATCGCCGACCAATGAAGCCGGTTGCTGCCACCAGCCATTTTTCTCTAGAATATCAGCGCGGCCGTCACCGTTCAGGTCGCCGAAACCGAGGCCATGGGTAAAACGGTTCCACAGACCAAGCGGGCTGATCGGGTGAAAGGTCCAAGGGCGCACTGCATCCCGTGGGTCAGCCGCCGCGTAGCCTAAGCGGCCGCCGCTGGCGCAGATCAGTACTGGGTAACCGGTACCAAGCAGGTCACCGAGCACGGGCGACTCACCGTCCACGGGAAGGAAAACGACATGGCGGCGCCACGGTAGGTCGCGGAGGCCCGGATTTTCGAACCAAGACGCATCGATGCCAGGAAAACCCAAGACGAGCACGTCGGCCCAGCCATCCCCGTTAAAGTCGTGGCTGAAGGTGAAAAAATTATCGGAGTACCTAAGCGGGTCGAACGGGGCGGGTCGGTAGATTTCGTGGCGCTGCGCAAAGGTCGGTCCTTCGTACCAAAATGGACCGGCAATAGCATCGGGGTGACCATCGCGATTAAGATCGGCAAAAACGGCGCCTTCGCTAAAAAATTTATCTGAGAGCTGCCGCTGTTCATAACCGGGGCCGCTGGCAGCAGCTAAAATGAGCGGGAATCCCAGCGTAAGTAAGAGGAGGCGGGGTGAGGGTAGGTTCATGCGGGGTATTTTTTCCAAGGTAAGATGATCAGGATTTATTTTTCAGGATAGATTCTGGTTAGGCTATTGTTGGCGCCTAATTTTATGGGGGATGTTGCGAGACTAGGGCGGCGAAGGCTGACGGCTCGCCTTAGGCGATGAGGCCCTTGACGACTTCACCGGCGATGCCCGTGAGCCGTACGTCGAGACCTTGATATTTTGAATTAAGCCGGCGGTGATCAACGCCCATGAGCGCGAGCATGGTCGCATGGAGATCGTGGACATTTACGGGATTTTCCAGCGCGCGGTAGCCGAGCTCGTCGGTTGAACCATAGACGGTCCCTGCTTTGACGCCGCCGCCCGCCATGAACACACTGAAACCCAAGATGTGATGATCTCGCCCGGTGCCTTGGCCCATCGGCGTGCGACCGAACTCGCCGCCCCACAA
>CAIVJE010000033.1 GCA_903906135.1 uncultured Verrucomicrobiota bacterium
CAAAAGCTCCTGCAAATCGTCCTCTTGGGTCAGACCGAGCTCAAATATCGTCTCGCGGCCGAAGAATTACGCCAGCTGCGCCAACGCATACTCGTCCATTATGAATTACGCCCCTTTGCACGCACCGAAATGGACCGCTACATCCACCACCGCCTCACCGTGTCAGGTAGCTTAGGGCGCCCGCGCTTTACCCCTTGGGCGCTGCGGCAAATTTTCCAGGCAAGTCGCGGCATTCCGCGGATCATCAATAATCTTTGCGACAAGGCCCTCTTGGCTGCCTTCATTCGCGACTCGGACGAAGTAAACTACTGGGATGCCCGCCGCGCCGTGAAAGAGATCAAGCAATTGACTGACTAAGGGAACATGCCACGACTGCCTTTACTGATCCGAAGTTCTCTGTGTTCGATTTTTAATTTACCCATGCCCATCAGCTCGTGCGCGTTCTCGGATTCAACCCGCCCATCGTCCATTACCACATGAGCCTGATCAATGATGCCCTCAAAAAGGCGCAAAAACAACGGACCGGCGAAAACGCCGCCGACGTTAGTGTAACTAGTCCCGAGGGTGAAGCGATCGGACGAATTGTGAAACGGGATAAACCGCCGGCGTTTAGGACCCTACTCATGCGAATTGGCCTAAGCGCGAGCGCTCTGCTGATTCTGCTTATCGGCGCCTACCTTGGGCTCCAGCGCTTGCGACAGCCCACCTTCCAGCCCGCGGAACCGAAACCTAGCCCTGCCCTAGCTATTTCCCCCTCGCCCCCGCCGGTGGTCGAGACGGCCCAGGCGCCGGAGACCTTCAGTATACCGATTCCCCCCAGTGCCCCCCCGGTGGTCACCTCCCCCCCGCCCCCTCCGCCCCCTCCGCCTCGCGCCAAGTTCAGCCCTAAAGCCATCAGTTTTATAGATAATCTGCGCATCGCGGGTATCCGGGCCTCTGCGACGGACAGCAAAGTCCTCATGAACGATCGCGTTTACCGTAACGGCGATATTGTTGAGTATGAACTCGGTTTAAAATTAATCGAAATCACAGCCAACTCGCTCACTTTCGAAAATGAAAGCGGCGCACGCTACACCCGAAATTTCTAAAAAGGGTCGGTCTCCGCTAGTATCAATAGGCCGAACTCGGCGGGAGAATAAACCGTACCGCCGTCTTGAGCGTGATCTGCACATCCAGCCCAAAAGACCAGTCCGCGATGGCGATTAGTCCTCATACCCGAACCCGTTAAACTTAGTTGTCCCGCGCTAACTGGCTCGCGGTTGGTTTCATACTTTCAAGTTCTTGAGCCAAGCTCGATTGAGGCAGTGCCACTGCACGGCTCGGGCGAAGCCGGCGGCGACGCTGACTTGTGGCGACCAGCCGAGCAACCGTTGCGCCTTGGCAATATCGGCCCAGGTATCGTTCACGTCCGCCGGGTGCAAGGGGGCGACTTGCACCGTGGCTTTTTTCCCTAGCGCGGTTTCGATCAAGGCGATGACTTGCTGGATCGAAAATAAATTCTGCCCGCCCCCAAGATTGATAATCTCATACCCAAGCGACTGGACGGCGAGGATGGTGCCCCGGGCAATGTCATCCACGTACGTAAAATCGCGGGTCTGCGATCCATCACCGTAGAGGGTAATGGGGGTGCCTTCATCAATCCATTTAATGAAACGCAGCGGCGCCATGTCCGGCCGACCCGCTGGGCCAAAAACGGTAAAATAGCGCAGCACGGAGATATCGAGCCCGTACAGTTTATGATAACTGTAGGCGAGCAGCTCGGCCGCTTTCTTCGTCGCCGCATAAGGTGACTGCGGCGTGTTCACTGACTGCGTCTCATGAAAGGGCAGCGCACTCCCCGCATAGAGCGACGAGCTCGAGGCGAGTACATGCTTTTTCACCCCGTGCTTGCGCTGACACTCGAGCAAATTCAGCGTCCCCTGCGTATTGGTGCTGAGATAAATATACGGATTCTCCATACTGGCGCGAACACCAGCCCGGCCCGCCAAATTGAAGACCGCGGAAAATTTAAATTCTGCAAAAAGCGCGTCCAACTGAGCTAAACTCTCGATGTCGAGATACCGAAAAATAAACGTCCCCGCTCGATTGGTCAGGGCGGACTTACTCAGGACGAATCGCGAACCACCCACCGCAGGGAAGTTGGCTTGCTCGGTTTCGCCCAACAACTGGGCGAGCCGATAATCCTTCAAACGCACATCATAATAATCATTCAGATTATCAATCCCGACTACCGTGTGACCCGCCGCGAGCAGTTGTTCGCAGACCTTGGCGGCGATAAAGCCAGCGGCACCGGTGACGAGGTAAGTTGACATAAAGGGAGCTAGCTCAATCCGCGCTCATTTCACCCGCTCATTTTTTGTTCATGGGCAAAATCCGCTCGCGCCATTAGCCGAGCCACGGCCGCGCCGGTCACTTGGGGCGTCCAGCCCAATTCCTGCCGAGCCAAGGCGGCATCGCCGACTAAGTGGGTTGATTCAGCGGGACGGAAGAAGCGGGGATCGACTTGCACCACGACCGCTCCGGTATCTGTGCGGCGACCAACCTCCGCGACGCCTTCGCCTTCAAATTTCAAACCGAGCCCCAGTTCCGCAAAGGCGGCGATGGCGAACTCTCGAATCGAGCAGCTTTTCCCCGTAGCCAGCACATAGTCGCGCGGCGTGGCCACTTGCAACGCCTGCCACATCGCGACCACATATTCGGGGGCATAACCCCAATCGCGTTGCCCGGCCAGATTACCCAAAGACAGCACCGCGGAACTACCCGCTTTTATGCGTGCAGCGCCGAGCGTGATCTTTCGCGTCACAAAATTCTCACCACGCCGCGGCGATTCATGATTGTAGGCGATGCCGCTACACGCAAATACACCGTAAGCGCTACGGTAAACCCGACAGAGCTGGGTCGCGAAGGCCTTGGCGCAACCATAAGGATTAACCGGATTGAAGGCCGTAGCTTCAGTCTGGGGAGCAGCGGCCGGCGCCCCAAAAACTTCCGCGCTGGCCGCATGATAAAAGCGCACCGGATAATCGAGGTCGCGCATAGCTTCAAGCAGGCCCAGGGTCGCCATGCCGTTTTCTTGCACCGTGACTTCAGGAATTTCAAAACTGAGGCCCACATGACTTTGCCCGGCCAAATGATAAACTTCCGTCGGCGCGACTTGTTTCAGCAGGCGACGCAGAGAGGTGAGGTCATTGAGATCGCCATAATGTAAGACGAGACGTTCGGGCGAAATCTGCCCCCCCGTGCGCAGATGATCGATCCGCGAGCGGTTGAACATACTGGCTCGGCGCACCAGACCATGCACCGTATAGCCCTGCGCCAAGAGATGCTCCGCGAGGTAAGATCCATCTTGGCCGGTAATGCCGGTAATCAGGGCAGATTTAATCATGGCCTAAGAGTGATGAAAGTTCAGCGAGCAATGTTCAATTCTCATTTCCTGCCCTCAATCCGGTTCTCACCCACCCCAAAGCGCTCACCCCATTCAACCAAAGGGTCCAATTAGCGCCGCGCCGCGAGCCACCGCTGCACTTCAATCAAGGGCCGAGTGTTAAGAATGTGTGCCGGCGTTAACCATCCCTTGCGGGCGGCACTCACGCCAACGCGAAAATCCTCCAGCCCCGTAGTCCGGTGGGCATCGGGATTAATCGAGCACAACAACCCGCGCTCCGCAGCTTGGCGCCAGAAACGCCAATCGAGATCCAGCCGCCATGGACTCGCGTTCAACTCGATGATGACGTTATGCGCGATCGCTGCCGCGATGACCTTCTCGGTATCGACCTCGTAGCCCTCGCGTTCCAACAACAACCGCCCCGTCAAATGGCCCAGCATCGTGGTCTGGGGATTTTCAATCGCCCGAATAATGCGCGCCGTCATTCCATCCCGCCCTTGGTTGAAGGCGCTGTGCACCGATACCACCACGTAATCTAGCTCGGCCAATAATTCGTCAGAAAAATCGAGCCGACCATCCGGCAAAATATCGCATTCCGTGCCACTGAAGACATAACACTTATATTGCCCCGAGGCGTTGAGCTTTTTAATCGCGGCGATTTGCTCGCGCAGTCGCTCCTCAGTCAGACCGCGGGCCTGCACGCTTGATTTGGAATGATCCGCAATTCCGAGATATTCAAAACCGAGGGCTTGGGCCGCCGCGGTCATTTCCTCGAGAGTATTATGCCCATCCGATGCGGTGGTGTGATTATGGAAAACACCCCGGATGTCACCCGCTTCCACCAAACGCGGCAGCGTATTATTTTCGGCGGCCTCGATCTCCCCTAGGCCTTCGCGCAATTCGGGGGGGATAAAAGCCAAGTCCAAGGCGCTAAAAAGCTGTTCTTCGGACGTGATCTCCGTCTGGCGGCCGCGAAGTTCGGCCTTCTCCTTGGCGGTGCCCTCCCCGGCTGAGGGCACGAGCCCCCATTCGCTCATCGATAGGCCGCGCTGCAAGGCCCGATGCCGCATCGCGACATTGTGATCTTTCGATCCCGTGAAATGATGCAGCGCAAAAATAAATTGCTCAGGCGGCACCAAACGTAAATCCGCCTGAATCCCAGAAGCGAGGCGCACGCTCGCTTTAGTTTCACCGTGGGCCGTGATCTCAACCACCCCCGGACACGCGACAAACCAAGCGGTCACCGGTCGGGGATCGTTCGTCGCCACCAGAAAATCCAAATCCCCCACCGTCTCCATGCGGCGCCGCAAACTACCGGCATGTTCTGCCCGCAACACCTGAGGTAGCTGACGCAAGCCGGCTAAAATGGGCTCCGCGACCACAAAGGCCTCGGTCCACCGATGCCGCCGTCCATATTTCTCCCGATTGCGAATGCCTTCGAGGATTTTCTCCTGAGATTTATCCCCAAAGCCGGCGAGTTCAGCAATGCGTCCATCGAGACAAGCTTGCTGCAACTTTGCAATGGAATCGATGCCGAGCTGGTCGCGCAGGGCGTGAATTTTCTTCGGACCAACCCCGGGGATTGATAAAATATCGAATAAGCCGGCGGGGATCGAAGCCTTGAGCGTTGCATGAAATTCCAATGCGCCCGTGGTGTGTAGTTCCGTGATTTTTTGGGCCAGCGCTTCGCCAATACCCTTCACTTCATCGAGCGTACCGGCCGCAACGCGCGTCGCAATTTCCTCCTCGCTAAGCGTCTCCAGCAAACGAGCCCCCGCCTGATAGGCGCGAATCTTAAAGGGATTCTCACCCTTTAATTCCATCATCGTACCAATCTCGGTGAGCACCGCGGCAATTTCAGTTTTGTTCACACCCTAAAACTAAGCAGAGATTTTCCTGAATACAGATAAAAAATAGCGTGCGAGGCAGGCGCCACCCTTTTTGTTAGCGTCAGGACGCAGCGAGCGCTCGGCTGACCAGCTCCGCTACCGCAGGCCGATTCACTTTACCCACCGTCGACACCGGCCAACTCCCCAGCGGGACGAATTGCTTGGGCCGCTGAGCCGGCGCGAGCAACTGCGTAACAACGGCAGCTAATTTAGCCAGATTCGGTCGTTCAGAATCAGGGTAAGCGGCGACGACTCGCTGCCCCCATTCAGCATCAGGCACTCCCACCACGACGACTTCGCGCAATTCGCCACTGCTCCGCAAAACTGCCTCGACCTCCACCGGCGACACTTTTTCGCCACCCGTAATAATCATCGCATCACGTCGGCCCAAAATCTGCCACTGCCCGGCTGCAGGCTGGGCCCCAGCATCCGTCGTTTCAAAAGCGGCGACTTCCCGCCAAGCCGGATAATAACCCCGGAACAATGATGCGCTCTCAATTTTAATCACGCCGTCAGATCCCAACTTCAAGGCGGCATGTGGCAGGGCCGCGCCACTATGCCGAGCACCCGCCAGAAAATCTTCCGGCCGCAACGCTGTGACCATGGCAGCAGTCTCGGTCATGCCGTACCCTAAGGACAACGGTAGCCGCAGCGCCGCGGCCTGCTCTAATAAATCGGGCCGCGCCGGCGCCCCACCGATAAAAATTATGCGAAACTGACGGAGCCAAGCCACCGCCCCGGCACTGGCCAAGAGCCGCTCTAATTGAGTTGGCACGAGCGATAGCAGCCAGCCTTCCGCTCGTGGCGGCAACACGGGGCGTCCGCCGTCTTCCAAGGCCTTCCAATTCCACGCCAGATAGGTTCCGCGCGTCAACGCACACCGCAACCAGGCCATTAATCCACTCACATGATACAGGGGCAAAACCCCCACGGCGTTCACCTGCGTTAAACCGAAGTGCTGGGTGAAACCGCGCACCGCTGCGCTTAAGGTTTCGTGATCGTGCCGCGCAAATTTCAACTGACCGCTCGTCCCGCCAGTAGGAATACCGAGCCAACCCAAGGGAAAGCCGGCCGCAGGAGCTGTCCCGACACCCGCCGTACGGAGCGCGTTCCACGAAGCCCGCTCCGTCTCTCCCCACGCCGGATTTCCGAGAAAAATTTCGCCCGAGCCCGCGACCGCATCAGCCAAGGCGGTCATAAATTTTTCCGGCTGAGCTTCCGCAATAAACGTTCGGGCCACAGGCGGTCCGCTGTGATCGCGACTTCGCCAGGCGCGCAGCGCGTCACTCAGCTCAGCTCGTTCCATAAGGCCTCCCCCGGATTAGCCGTGAAAAGAGTGCCATCAACCAAGGGCCCCAGGATCGCTCCATCCCAAGCCCGTTGACCAAAAATCTCACCGAGCCCAAAGCCCAGCGCGCGTTGCGTGAGCGACTGCGTCAGCACCAGCCGCAGAATCGAGTGGCGCGCCAGGGCACTTTCAATCGCACTAGAAATGACGACATCTGCTTTGCTCGTAATAATCCATTCCGCCAATTCGGACAATGGACCGACGAGGGCCGGCTTTATCACAAACACCCCCGGCCAACCGAGCCCTTGCCAGCGGCGCGCCTCATTCAGTCGCACGACCGATTCATCCAGCGCTAATGTCACCGGATAATCATGCGCCAATCCCAGCAGCGTATCTTCTTCGGTTGGCGCGACGGGCTGTTCAATAAATTCAATCGGTCGATCCGCGCAGCGCTCCAACCACTGTTGCGCCTGCCGCCGAGACCAACTGCCATTAGCATCAAGTCGCAATTTCGCGTGGGCGGGCAAACGGGCCAATAAATCGTCGAGTAACCCAAGCTCATCATCAGCCTGACCCACCCCCACCTTCCATTTAAATGCCAAGAAGCCGGCCTCGAGTTTAGCGGATAAAATTGTGAGCGCAGCGCGCCCAGCGGGCAACAGGGCTGCCACCGGTAACCGCAGCTTGGCGACGGAGGCGTCAGCTTTTTTTTCAGAACGAGCGGCCGCGAGCGCAAAACGCACGCAACCGAACGACAGCGGCACCGCGGCACAAAGTGCGTCGTCTACCTGATCACCAAATTTTCGGCAAATCTCCTCCGCCTCCGCCAATGTTTCCGTGCCGAACCATGGAATCGGCGCGATCTCCCCGTAGCCCACTGCTCCCGACTCATCCTCCAGCCTGATAATCAAGCCCTCCCGCTCCGTCCAGACTCCATGCGCGGTCCGCAGTGGCACCTGCAGCGGCTGACAATAGCGTTTGAACTCAAAAAGATAAACCATGTGTGAGCACCGGCGAACACACAGAATCCACCGAAAGAAGGCAACTAGCCATCAAGCTAATTTTTCAAATTCACCCTCAGCTTATTTAGATTTTTAATCTTATGCTACTCACTCATGCCCAAGGGATAAGCCGAGGTGTGCTTTTTGTTTGAGCTTTGTCCCAGCGGGAGTATCTCGTTCTGGGCAACAATGACTAAGCCTGTTGCCCCCTCCGCCAGCGACTCAGATTTCTACCTGCCTGCCGATCGCTTCTTCGCCGCCAACTTGCCGAGTGCCCTGACGTTTGATGACGTCTCCCTCGCGACGTTGCATTCCGAGATTTTGCCGAAGGACACTGACTTGAGCACCGCGCTATCGGATAGCCTGCGGCTGCAGATCCCCATCATCTCGTCTGACATGGACACGGTCACCGAGTCCCGCATGGCCATCGCCATGGCGCTCAATGGCGGCCTTGGTCTCATCCACTACAATCTACCCGGACCGGACCAGATCAAGGAAGTCGCTCGGGTCAAACGCCACATCCACGGCCTGATTCAAGATCCCATCACCGTTTCCCCTGATGCGTATGTCAGCGAAGTGCTGGCGATGATCGACCAAAAGCGTTTCGATTTTCGCACCTTTCCCGTGGTGGAGAAATCCGGCAAGCTCGCCGGCCTGCTCTCGGGCAACCTCGTTAAAGACCGTTACAAGTCCAAGAAAGTTTCCGAGGTGATGACCCCGCGCAAGCAACTCATCACGGTTCAGGAAAAGCACATGGCGGCGGATCCCATTAAGGAAGCCGATCGCTTTTTCACCCTCAATGTAGGCATTCACAAAATGCTCGTCGTTGATGATAAAGATCACCTCCGAGGACTGGTCACCAGCTCGGATGTCGAGCGCATCACCAGCGAAGCAAAGTCACGGCGCAAACCCGCCCGTGACACAAATTTTCGTCTCGTGGTCGGCGCCGCCATCTCTCCGGTGCGTTTACCCAACGGGGAACTCGATCGCAAAAAAATCATCACTCACGTCAGCGAATTAGTCGATGAAGCGGTCGACGCCGTAGCAGTTTCCACGGCGCATGGCCACACCGCTGGGGTTGGCGACATGGTAAAGCTCATTCGCGATGCCTTCAAGGACCTCACCATTATTGCCGGTAACGTCACCAGCGGAGCCGGCGTCGAGTTTCTCTCCCGCGCGGGAGCTAATGCCATCAAGATTGGCCAAGGCCCTGGATCCATCTGCACCACCCGCATCGTGGCCGGAGTGGGCATTCCTCAACTCACCGCTTTGCACGTGGCCAGCCGCAATGAGGCCCGCCGTGGGGTACGCCTGATCGCCGACGGCGGTATTACAAAATCAGGCGATATCGTCAAAGCCCTCACCCTCGCCGATGCCGTCATTCTGGGTGGCCTGCTCGCAGGCTGTCGGGAAGCGCCGGGTGAAATCATGGAAATTTCTGGCAAGATCTATAAACAATACCGCGGAATGGGCAGCCACGCCGCGATGAAAGCCGGTTCCGCCGCGCGTTACGGTCACGACAAAAACGATACCGCTCGCAAAGTCGCCGCTGAAGGCATCGAAGCCCTCAAGGAAGTTTCCGGCTCTGTCGACGATGTCCTCGGCACCCTCATCGGCGGCGTGCAGAGTGGCATGGGCTATCTTGGCGCAAAAAATTTAACGGAGCTCCGCACTAAAGCTCGTTACGTCCGCGTCACGCCCGCCGGACAAAAGGAAGCTTCCCCGCATGATGTAATCGAGGTCGCGACTCGGCTCGGCTAATTTTTCCACGAGTCAATTTATTTACCTCAGCCTGTTTGACGAAGCGTATTTCTCGACTAAGCTAACTCAGTAGCTCCGATAAAAAACGCTCCACCCCGTTACCGCCTTATGTCTTTCCGTTTGCTGAGTGTGCTGGGAATGATTGCCGGACTATGGCTGCTCGCGGCCCCTAGTAATGCCACGAGCGTGGAAGCGCCGAATTTTGAGCAATTGGTCGGTCAGGCTGATTACGTCGTGCGCGGGGTGATCACGTCCATCACACCCGAATGGCGGGACAATCAGGGCCGCCCTTACATCCTGAGCAAAGTCACCTTAGAATTGCGCGAGATCATCAAAGGCACCCCACCGCAACCGCTGGTACTGGAATTTGTCGGGGGGCGCATCGGCGCGGAAGAACTCGTGATCGAAGGCGCGCCTAAATTCCACCTCGGCGAGGAAAATATTCTTTTTGTGCAAGGCAACGGCCAGCAAATCTACCCACTGGTCGGTATCATGCACGGACTGTATGTGGTTTATAAAGAAGCCCAATCCGGCCAAGAATTGATTCTACGCAGCAATGGGCTGCCGCTCTACAGCGAGCAGGATGTTGCTCTGCCCCTGATGAGTTGGGATGCGGTCAAACGGTTAAACCCCCAAGCTCGGCCGATGACGACCGCCGCCTTCACGCAAAAAATCCGCGCCGTGGGCGCGCGCGCCCAGGCGGCAACGGAGTTGGCCAAATAATCCCGTGGCACGCTTGTTTGCCTTCCTTCTCGTGGTCTGGCTTGCGCCCGGGGCCTGGGGTTTCACTTATATTAAAAACACCAACACCGGCCTGCCCATCAAGTGGGATCCGGGCCAGGTCAAGATGCGGGTGTTGCTCGGGTCGACGGCGACCTTAATCGACGGCAGCAACTATAATACGAGCACGCAAGTCGCCGCTGAAACATGGAACGCCGTGATCGGTAATTTTAAATTTAATCCCCAACTCGCGGCGGCGGCGGCGGCCACTGATCACAATAGCTTAAATGAAATGGCCTTTGCCGCTGATATTTTTGGCAAGGCTTTCGGCGATACCACGCTGGCGGTCACCACCACATGGTACAGCGGCAATCGACGCACCGAGTCCGATATTGTCTTTAACACAAAATATACGTGGGACTCCTACCGCGGCGTGAAACGCACCGGAATCGTCGACCTGCAGCGCGTCGCCATCCACGAACTGGGTCACTCCCTCGGCCTCGATCATCCCGATGAAGATGCTCAGACGGTCAACGCCGTCATGAATAGTCGCGTGAGCACCATCGATACCATCACTTCGGACGACACCGATGGGGCGCAGAATCTGTACGGCCCCCTTGGCATCCCCGCTAATGATAAATTCGCGAACGCCATCGCCGTCGTGCTCAGCAACGGCATCGCTAAAGTTACCGGTTACAACACCAATGCCACCAAAGAAACCAACGAGCCCCGTCACGCCGACAATGCCGGGGGCCATTCTGTTTGGTGGAAATGGGCCGCCCCGAGCAGCGGTGTGATCACCATCGATACCCGCGGCAGTTACTCGGACACCGCGTTGGGAATTTATACGGGAACCACGATCGCCAGTTTAATCACGATCGCGTCAAACGATGATATCGATCGCGGCGTAGTCCAGGCGAGCACCGTAACTTTCAACGCGGTCGGCGGCACTATTTATTACATCGCCGTCGATGGTTTCGACGCCGACTCCTCCGGCCTGACGCTTAATCTTAGCAGCACGACAATCGCCATCGGCAGCGCGCCCGTTATTACCACTCAACCCGAGAACAAAACGGTAACGGCTGGCACCTCGGTTTCCTTTAGTGTCGTGGCCACGGGCGATCCTGCACCAACCTACCAGTGGCAGAAAGGCGTCAACGGTATCAGTGGAGCCAATGCGGCCACCTACACCATCGCCTCGCCCGCTAGTGGCGACGCGGGCAGCTACAAGGTGACAGTCAGTAATTCCGTCGGCGCCGTGACCAGCAGCGCCGCCACGCTCACCGTTAATACGCTGCCGGCAATCACGACGCAGCCGACCAGCGCCACAGCTACCGCGGGCACCAATGTTCTTTTCAGCGTTACCGCTACGGCGGGCACCAACTCGATCGCTTATCAATGGTCGCTCGCCAATGTCGCCCTGACTGGGGCCACCAGTTCCAGCCTCAGCTTAAGTAATGTTCAAGC
>CAIVJE010000034.1 GCA_903906135.1 uncultured Verrucomicrobiota bacterium
GGGCTTCTCCCAATTATTAATCCCCTCGCGGCTGCCCCGACTTTTTTGGCCATCACGGAGGGCGACAGTGATGCCCGCCGCCGCGAGCAGGCCCGCAAAGGCTGCTTCTATATGATCTGCATTCTGGTGGGCGCACTCACCGGCGGCACCTTTATCATGAATTTTTTTGGCATCTCAATTCCTGGCCTACGCATTGCTGGGGGAATTTTAATGGCGGGTATCGGCATGGGCATGCTGACAAATCATCAAAATCTCGGCAAACCGGATGATGAGGAACGCGAAGCCGCCCGCAAAAAAACCGATATTTCTTTTTCTCCCCTAGCAATGCCGATGCTCAGTGGTCCCGGTTCGATTGCCGTCACCCTCGGCTTCACCTCACTGGCGACTCATTGGACTGATTACCTGGCGATCATCGCCGGGATTATTTCAATCGCCGCCCTCACCTACGCGCTGCTCCGTGCATCTGGTAAGATCGTGGCAATCATTGGTCCCGTGGGGGTTAATGCGATGACGAAGATCATGGGATTCCTCATTATGTGCATCGGGGTGCAATTCGTGGTCAATGGAGTGCTGGGTATTGCGACCGATCCCGAATTATTGCGGAGCATTAAGGAAGTGCTTGCCGCCCATTAAGCGCTGAACCGGCAGGCGCTTCAGGTCGAGTGGGTTGATTAGGTTACCCGCAACTGCGCAGCGCAGGCGCTCACCACGCGACTAATGATAGCGATGCTTAACAATGGCGCCGGTCCTATCTTTGAAAATGAGCAGGCGAGTCGCTGGCTCATAACCGATGAAACTGATGCCGAGCGGCCCATTAACTAGCTCCCCCGCGGCATAGGCGGTCCCGCCAATCAAAATCCGTGGACGATCGGTGGCAGTGACGCCATTGATTTTTAGGCCTTCCACCCAGGCTTTAAAAATTGCTGAGGCGACCGGTGGCCCGACGGGCGCGGCCGAGGGAGGCGTAACTACCTGCTCGGGGGCGATGAGCGTGACGGCCGAGACAACGACCGCGGCCGGCGGCGCCGCTTCCAAGACAGTCGACGGACTAAGCGGAGTTACGCGTTTGGCTACCGGCGGCGGCGGCGGCGAGAGCGGCTGAGTTTTTCCCGGCAGGATAAAATAAATCCCGGAGCTCAGCGCGCATAAACAAACGACTCCGGCAAAAATAAAAATGGATTTTTTGATTAATCTCGGCGCCGCCTGATCAGGAGGAAGCGTGCTCATCAGCGGCGAAGATTTTTCTGCCGCCGCCCTGGCTGATTTTACCGCCAACGGGAGTGGGGGGCTTCCCGCGGGCGCCGAATCAACCGCCGGCAATTCACTAACAGAATCCCCCGGGAGCTTGGGCTTCAGGCGAAGCTTGGGGACAATGTCGTCACTCATGACTCTTGCTAGCAGTTCCCCGGCGCAGCGGAATCAAAAAGTTATGGCGATCATGACCATCAGGCTTGAGCCCCAGCGCTGGCCTGACAGCCTAGTTTATTCATGCAGCGCCCCGCTTTCCCTCTTAGCGGCCAGCCCCCTGTCGCCACGGCACCGGAGTTGGTCCGCGCGCTGGGCCGATGGTCCTTAACCGCACTCGTGGTTAATGCAGTGATTGGCAGCGGAGTCTTTGGGTTACCCGATGATCTGGTTCGATTTGTAGGGGTAGCGGCCCCTTGGGCCTATGTGCTGGCGGCCGCCGGCATCGCCATCTTTATGGCCGTCTTTGCCGAACTTGGTTCGCAATTCAAGCAGGCGGGGGGTCCGTATCTTTTTGCCCGCGAGGCGTGCGGTCAATTTTGGGGGATTCAGATGGGTTGGTTTATTTGGTTAGTTCGACTGACGGCCGCGGCGGCTAACACCAATCTGTTTGTCGTCTATCTCGGCGAATTCTGGCCTGGGGCCACTGCGCCCATTCCGCGCATCATCATCATGGCGAGCTTACTGGGCGCCCTAACGTTCACTAATATTCGCGGGATAGACCGAGGCGCTCGGCTCGCCAACTTCCTGACCGCGGCAAAACTTCTCCCGCTGGCGCTGCTGATCGTGATGGGGTTTTTGTGGTCGGGCCCGAGCTGGTCTCAACCGAGCATAACCGCCACGACGACCGGCTGGCTCAATGCCGTCCTCGTACTGTTATTTGCCTTCGGCGGCTTTGAAGCCGCCTTGATGCCGCTCGCCGAAGGGAAAAATCCGCGCCGCGATATTCCTTTCGCGCTTTTTACTGGGCTGCTCGTTATCGCCGCCTGCTATTTTCTCACCCAGATTGTCGCCATGCGCACGGTGCCCAATCTTGCAGGGAGTGAACGCCCATTAGCCGATGCGGCTCGCACCTTACTCGGTCCGATCGGGGCTGCGTTCATCGCCCTCGGCGCCATGATCTCTACCTCCGGATATCTGAGCGCGCAAATCATCGGCGTGCCGCGCCAGACTTATGCCATGGCGGCCCACGGCGACTTCCCCGCAGCCTTCGCGAGCGTGCATCCCCGTTTTCGCACCCCGTATATTTCCATTCTAGTATGGTGTCTGCTCGTGCTGGCTCTCGCCATTTATGGAAATTTTATTTGGAACGCCGTGATCTCAGCGGGCGCCCGCCTCGTCACCTACGCGCTCGCCTGTGTTTCTCTCATCCGCTTGCGTCAACAGCGTCCTCAAGCGGATGCCTTCCGCTTGCCGGCCGGTAAGATAATTGCTCTCGCCGGCCTAGCCCTGTGCGGGGCGCTGCTCGCCCAGATGACCCTAACCCATGCAGTGGTCATCAGTGGGATTGTCGCGATCGCTAGCCTCAATTGGCTCATGGTGCGGCGCTCGCCAGCTGATTAAGCCGCCATTGCCATCAGTCGCACCCGCTGCCTTGCTGCCACCATGCCCTTAACTAAAGTCGAACTCTCCCGTCTGCGTGACTTGCGCGAGAAAAAAAACCGCGAGAGTGCGGGGCTTTTTGTCATCGAAGGCGAAAAAGTAATCGGCGAATTATTAGCGGCCGATTATCCTCTTTTAGAAATTTATGCGACGGCGGCCTGGTTTAACGCCGCCCCTCGCGCGGAAGCGGCCACCCGCTCTGTGCGACTGATCACGCCAGAGGAAATGGCGCGCGCTAGTCATTTCCCTACGCCCGCCTCTATTCTAGCGGTCGGTAAGATCACGCGCCCCCCCTTGGTTCACGGGACCCTTAACCACGGGCTGACCCTCGCCCTCGATGGAATCCAAGATCCGGGTAATGTCGGCACGTTGTTACGGCTAGCCGATTGGTACGGATTGGATCGCGTCGTGCTGTCGCCGGATAGCGCTGATCTTTTTTCTCAGAAAGTTATTAACGCGAGCATGGGCTCGTTCGCGCGGGTGATCGTCCACACTCAACTTCTCGCGGAGGCCTTAGCCGGGTGCACCGCGGCCGTGCTCGGCTGCGATCTGCAGGGCGATCCAGTCCATGCCCTCGCGCCTCACCACCAGGCGGTGATTGTGATCGGGAGTGAAGGTCGCGGCTTGTCGCCGTCCGTGCAGGCATGCGTGACCCAACGCGTAACCATTCCTCGCTATGGCCGCGCAGAGTCGCTCAATGCCGCGGTGGCGGCGGCCATTGTTTGCGACAATCTTCGGCGGGTCACGCCGACGCCCGCAACCCCCGCTTAATTTTTCCTCAGCGCTATCCAAGCGCGCACATTTTCTTCCAAGAGGTCCAGCGGGACGGCCCCATTTTTTAACACGAGGTCGTGGTACTCACGCAAGTCGAAGGCGGTCCCCAATTGTTTTTTAGCCAGCTCCCGCAATTCGAGAATCTTGAGCATGCCAATTTTATAGGCCGTCGCCTGACTGGGCCAAACAATGTAGCGATTGGTCTCGGTAAAAATATCCCGCTCAGGATTGGGGGTGTTCTGTCGGAAATACTCCATGACCTGAGCGCGCGTCCATTTTTTGGCATGCAACCCCGTATCAACCACCAGCCGCACAGCCCGCAACAATTCATCATAGAGTCGGCCGAAATCCTGATAGGGATCTTGGTAATAACCGAACTCCTTGGGAAAATATTCCGCGTAAAGCGCCCAGCCCTCCGCGTACGCTGTATTACCGCCATACATCCGAAACTTAGGCATATTTTTTAACTCCTGGGCGATCGCGATCTGCATGTGATGGCCCGGGATGGCTTCGTGGTGAGCCAACGTTTCCATTTCAAAAATGGGCACGCCGCGCATGTCGATGGTATTGACATAATACATCCCAGGGCGCGTGCCATCGGCGGAAGGCTGCTCATAGAAAGCGGCCGCCGAACCTTGTTCGCGAAAAGGCTCCACCGGTTTCACGACCAACGGCGCCTGCGGCTTCGTGATAAAAAATTCATCGAGGCGGGCGCGCATAGCATCGATGATTTGATTCGCGCGTTTAAGGTAAGCCGCCTTCCCCGCCGGGGTCGTCGGATAATAAAACTGCGGGTCTTCTTTGATGAATTTAAAAAAAGCCTGCCGATCACCTTTAAAGCCAACCTGCTGCATGATGGCCGCCATATCATGATGAATGCGCGCCACCTCACTCAGCCCCAATTGATGAATTTCCGCCGCCGTTAATTGAGTGGTGGTCGAGCCGCGCAGGGCGAAAGCGTAATAATCAAGACCATCCGCAAATTTCCAAACGCCATCATCATCGGTCGCGATCTGTTGCTGCGTCACGAGCACTTTGATTAATTTTTCGTAGGCTGGCCCCACCGCTTCGAGGAGCGCGGCTCGCGCCTCGGCCAATAAACGGGCCCGGGTGGCCGCATCGATTGAGGTCAAGGCGCCGACTTTGGTGGAGAAATCTTCCCACAAGGCACTGGATTTTTCAGTCGGCGCAAAAGGCTGACCACTGATAACCTCTTTGATAGAATCGATCACTAAAGGAAACACGAAGCGCGGCGGAATAATATTCTTCGCTTCCCGCAGCTTCACCCCCGCTATCAGCTGATCAAATAACCCAGCCAACCCCCGCAACCGCGCGATGTAAGCCTGCGCTTCCGCGACGGTGGTTATCGGATGATAATTAATTAAAAAAGCCGGCGCTTCCGAATGCAGCCCCGACATTTGGTTGAGCGGATAATTATAATGCCGCCACTTCCAGCCCTCGATACCCCGCTCCGCCTCGTTAACAAACATGCGGTAGCTCACCTTGGCTTGATCATCGAGGAGTTCAAAGTTGATCCGCTGCTGCAGCTCCGCGAAATGCTGCACCATCAAACCAAAATCCTCGAGCGCACGGGCCTCAGAAATATCATCCCATAGATCCATGTCTTTTTTAATCCCTAACCTCCCCATCACCATGGGACTGCGGGCGACGGCCTCATCAAAGACTTGGTCGAAAAAAGCATTGGCCTTCGCCGATTCTGCGGCAACCGCCGCCGCGGCTAGCGGCCCGGCCGGATTCGCATGGAGTGCAGCCGTAACTTCATAACCCAGAAGTGACACCAAAAACGCGCTCCGCCGCACCCAATCATAAAGGTTTTTCATATAAAATTATTATTTTATTCTTAATCACCTGCCAGGACCGCCGGCGCCACCACAGAGGTTATTTTCGACTCAGTGCTCCCAGGAGCTCTGCGTATCATGAACCATCTGCTGCAGCACCGGAAAGCGAACTTCTCCATAATTAAAAGCGAAGCGAAGTTTACCTTCACGAAAAATCCAAGTGGCGGGAATCCAAGTCACGGGCAGACCCAAAAAAGTGTTAAGCCGATCAACAACTAAACGCGAAGCATTGGGATGATTGCGCAGCACTAAATTCGACTGGGCACCAAGCCCGCTGGCCGCGAGGACCGGGAGCGGGCTCTGGTTTTTATGCCAAATATTCAGGAAGACAAATTTCACTTGTGGGTTAGCGGCGACGAACTGAGCCCAGCCCTCAGCTTTAAGCTCGGCCTGACAATTGGCACACCACGGCGCCCAAAAATGCACCACGGTCACCGTGGGACTCGCCACCAGTGCCGCGATTTCTTTTTCGAAATCTGCGGCCGGATTTTGGGCCGAGAGCCAAGGAGCCAGGGCGAGGGCTCCCCATAAAATAAAATGCTTCATGCGGTCAAGCTGCGCCCCGGCCCGAACTTTTCCAACACCAATTACCCCTGATGGTTTACGGGGCCCCGTCGTGCAAAATTACGGGGGCCGATTTCTTGCGCAACTTAAGATTGAGTATCTCCACCCCGAAGGAGAAGGCCATCGCGAAGTAAATATAGCCCTTGTCGACGTGCTGATGAGTCCCCTCGGCCACGAGCGTCACGCCAATCAATAACAAAAAAGACAGCGCAAGCATTTTCAGCGTGGGGTGCTCGTGCACAAAGTCACTAATCGCGCCCGCATACCGCAACATAACCCCCAGCGCGATCACCACAGCGGCAACCATGACGCCCAGAGAATTGGCCATCCCAATCGCCGTAATCACCGAATCAAGGGAGAAGACAATATCGAGCAGCAGGATTTGCACGATGATCGCATTAAATTTGGCGGTGCCTTTCTTTTGAGCAGCGGACTCCACTCCTTCCAATTTTTCGTGAATCTCCATGGTGCTTTTCACCATGAGAAACAGCCCGCCGCTAAGCAAAATCAAGTCGCGGCCCGAAACGTTAAAACTACCCACGGCAAAAAGCGGCGCCGTCAATTTGACCATCCACGCCAAGCTGCAGAGCAGCAAGATGCGCGTGACCAACGCCAGCATCAGTCCAGTCTGCCGCGCCTTCGCCTGCTGGTCAGCCGGGAGTTTGCCGGCCAGAATCGAAATGAA
>CAIVJE010000035.1 GCA_903906135.1 uncultured Verrucomicrobiota bacterium
CTACCCTTGAAATCAAAAGCCACCAGTTGCTCAGCAGAAATGCGCGCCCGTCTAACGGGGCCGTTGCCCTCGATTAAAACCCCTTTCCACCGCGATGGTCGGATTGATTTCGACGGGCTCAGAAACCTCATCGATTTCAATTTGGCGGCGGGCGCCAAAGCGCTGATGTTAACGGCGGGCGACAGCCATTATGTTGCCCTCACAGAACAAGAAATTGTCGAGGTCACTCGAACCACCATCGAGCATACCGCTGGTCGGGCGCTCATCATAGCGGCGGACCGTTACTACAATACCACGCAAGCAGTCGGCTTCGCCAAGTTTGCGCGAGACGCTGGGGCTGATCTGCTCATGGTCATGCCGCCGGACTGGGGCGGTTCCTGTACGCCCCAATCATTAACCGCCCACTACCAAACCGTCGCGGAAATTATGCCGGTCATGCTCGTTTCCAATGTGTTCATCGCCCGCGGCCAAAAATTCGGCCTCGATACACTCAAGCTGATCCTCGCCTCCTCCGCCAATGTCGTGGCGATCAAGGATGATATGTGCGGTGAGTTTGCCCGTAAGATGTCCCTCCTGGTGCAAGACCGCTGGGCAGTTATCTCCGGCGGACAGAAACAAAATCATCTCAATAACCACCCCTACGGTTGCGACGGCTATCTTTCGACCTTCCTCTCGATCAAGCCCGAGCTCGCTCATGCTTATTGGCGGGCGATCGAAGGGAATAATCTACCCGAAGCCCGCCGGATCATTCGCGATTATGATCATCCCTTTTTCGAGCTCGTGCTGAACTTACCCGGCGGGTTCAATGCCGGTATCCAAGCTATCCTCGAACTAAAAAATATCGCGCAACGCTGGCGGCGACCACCGTACTCTAGCTTAACTGATGCTGAAATGGAGAGCTTGGCTAACAGCTTAAAAAATATCGGTCTCCTTGACTAAGCGGTTCACTCTTTCCCCACCTCATGCCTGCTCCTACCTCCCCCCTTCTGCCGGCTAAAGCTTGGCTCATCGTTGCTTTGCTGTGG
The DNA here is from genome assembly GCA_903906135.1 of uncultured Verrucomicrobiota bacterium. Lineage (GTDB taxonomy): Bacteria > Verrucomicrobiota > Verrucomicrobiia > Opitutales > Opitutaceae > Lacunisphaera. Next base: position 1,026 of record CAIVJE010000035.1, read on the forward strand.
TGCGCAGGGTGCCTCAATTATCTCGACCGATTAATGATCACCACCATGCGTGGCTCGATCAAGGAGGCGATTCCGATGACCGAAGCTCAGTTTGGTTTACTGACTTCAGTGTTTCTCATTGTTTACGGAATCTGCAGTCCCTTTGCCGGTTATTTTGCCGATCGTTTTAACCGCAGTTACGTGATCAGCATCAGCGTCCTCCTCTGGTCGATCGTCACCTGCCTGACTGCCTACGTGACCAGCTACGAGCAGCTCGTCGTGATGCGGGCCCTCTTGGCTTTGAGTCAAGCGGCTGCCGTGCCGGCTTCAGTGGCTCTCGTGGTGGAGTATCATCGCGGCTCGACTCGCTCACTGGCTTCCGGATTGCTTCTGAGTGGCGCCATGGCCGGCGCCGCCTTCGGCGGGATCGGTGGCTGGCTCGCGGAGGGCCCGGGTTGGGCTTACGCTTATAAATTTTTCGGCCTCCTCGGCGTTGGTTACTCGCTCATACTGCTTCTCCTCCTGCGCGATCCGCCAGCAGCTGAGAGCACGCTGTCATCGAGTCCCGCCGAGTCGCCCGTCAGTCTCCGCGAGGCATTTGTCAGTTTATTAACTAATCGCGCTTATCTGGTGATGCTCATCTACGCCTGCTCGCTCGGGGTCGTCGGTTGGTCGGTCATCGGCTGGATGCCGACCTATATCAAAGAGCAATTCCACCTCACCCAAGGCGCCGCTGGGCTGACCACCACGATTTACCTCAATATCGCTGCCCTCATCGGCATGTTGGTGGGCGGAGCGTGGGCGGATCGCTGGAGTCGCACCAACGAGCGCGCTCGATTGCTCGTGCCGATCATTGGCCTGTGCTTGGCGGCTCCGGCGGTACTGTTAATTGGCAACACGCCTTCGCTCGCCCTCGCGTTGACCGGACTCGCGATTTACGGAATGACCCGCAATTTTGCCGATGCCAACGCGATGCCGATTCTCTGCTTGTTGGTCGATCCCCGCTATCGGGCCACCAGCTGGGGAATTTCTAGCTTTTTCAGCTGCCTGATCGGCGGCGCCGGCATTTATGCCGGCGGGCTCTTGCGGGATGCCCACGTTGATATCACGCGAATCTTTACCTTCGCCGCCGCCAATATCTTGGTCTGCGCCTTCTTATTATTCTCCCTCCGCCGCTACGCTACAGTCCGGCGCTAAGGCCCGCCGCGATCATCCGCGCGGTGGTCATATTGTATTGCCAGTGATAAAAATGCTGTGGTTACGTCAAGTAACCACGTGATGATTTCCGCCCCCGTCATGGCCGTACCCGCGCCCGCTGCCGCGGGCGCATGCCACTTACGCCCCGCTGCTGGCGGCCACATACCGCTCAATATAGGTGCGGCATTCATCGGTGAGCGGATAGCCCAAGAAACTGGTGGTCGTGGTGAACAAACCGCGACGCACCATATAATACTTCAGGCCGGTCAGCCAGCAGGCGATCTTCTCGCCACCATAAATGCCGTACAGCGTGCGCTTCATTTCGGTGTCGATCGCCTCCGCTTCGGCCACCCGACCTGCCAAGAAGAGCTGCACAATCTGTTGCAACTGGGGCCCCACGGCCGCGGCGCCACCAAACATAAAGCCATTATAGCCCGCCGTCAGATATTCCACGCAGCGGAATTCATCCCCGTTAAACAACGTCAAGGCGGGCTTTTCCTTTTGCGCCGCCAAAGCGATCGCCCGCCGCTCAGGCGCGCTGGAGCTGTCCTTAACGAAATGGACGTTCGGCAACAGGTAAATTTTCTTCAGGTCCGCTTCAGGCATAACAATCGGACGATGCCGGCCCAGATCGTAGATGCCCACCGGCAGGGGACAAGCTTGCGCCGCCTCCGAGAAATGCGCGGTGATTCGCTCCGGCGTGGCGTTGAGCAGTGTCGCGGGGGCGGCGATAATCGCGTAGTCAGCGCCAGCCTCGGCCGCCGCCTGCGCATTATCCAGAATCCGCGGGACCGAGTTATCGGTAACCTGAGCCGCAATCTTCAATTTGCCGCCAGCTGCCCGCACGGCGCAACGCACCAACCGTTGACGCTCCCGATCAGGCAACCACGGACCTTCGCCGCAAGTTCCCGCCAAGAATACGCCATTAATGCCATCACGCACGGCGGCCTGAATGACGCGTTCGACAGATGGCTCATCGACCCGAAAGTCGGGCGTCAGCGGCGTGGGCAAAGCGGACCAAATTTTTATGGCAGAAAGTTTAGACATCACACTTTCAAAACATCTCACTCACCCTCAGGCTAGCCAAATCCACTGGTAAGCAATTATGAACAGCTCCGAACTACTTTTTGATTTACCCCGGCGCCAGTCCCTCGCCGCCCAAGCCGCGGCCTCTATCAGCAAAGCTATCCTCAACCATACGTGGCGAGAATACCTGCCGAGCGAACGCCGCCTGTGCGAATTATTGCGCGTGAGCCGGCCCACGATTCGCACCGCGCTGCGCGTACTCGCGAAACAAGGTTTAATTAAAATCCGCCAAGGGCGCCGCAATCGCCTGCTGACTCCACCGCAACGCGGAACCGCGCCCCACAGTCGTTTAGTTGGTCTGGTCACCCACGCGCCGTTCTCACACATGTCGACCACGACGCATCAAATCGTCAGCCAGATACGAACGCACCTCGCTGAACATGGCTTCACTCTCGAAGTACTGGTTTGCCCCCTGCAAAGCGCCCGAGCCCAACGGAGAAAGCTCGAGGAATTTGTGCATCAGAATCGTGTCTTCTGCTGCGTCCTGCTGTCCGTCAGCAAAGATCTGCAGCAGTGGTTTTCCCAGCACGCGGTCCCCGCCTTGATCATCGGTTCCTGTCACGCGGAAGTAAAATTACCCTCCCTCGATCTTGATTACCGGGCAATTTGTCGCCACGCGGGCGGCGTATTTATTGGCAAGGGGCATCGCCACCTCGCGCTGATTGTGCCCCACCCAGGCATGGCCGGAGATATCGCGAGCGAGGAGGGCTTCCGAGAAGCCGGTCAACTCAACCGGCTGATCGAAGTTCGCACCAGCATCGTTCGCCACAATGGCACCGCCCAGAATATCGCGACCAAACTCGATGCGCTTTTTAACTCAGCTCACCCGCCCACCGCGCTGCTCATCGCTAAGCCGCAGCATGTTTTTATTGTTATTTTTTATCTCCTCCAACGCAGCCTGACTGTCCCTGGCACCGTCTCGCTCATCGCCCGCGACCACGATCATATTTTTGAAACCGTCAGTCCACCCATCACGCATTATACTCTGCAAGAGGACACTTTTGCCCATCGGCTCTCTCGGCTCATGCTGCAGATGGTCGGCGAAGGTGATCTCCCCCCGACCCCTAATTTGATTTTTCCAAAATACTTTGCCGGCGGGACCGTGAAGCAACTGCGCTAGCCGCTGACCGTGCACTCGCCTCAGCAGGTGTCTAAAAATCTAAATTCACTTGTAGTAATATTCCGAAAATTCAGGATGAAATTAATTTGAATACGTCCCTGTCCAAAGTTGCCCTGATCACTGGTGGCGCTGGCCTTGGCATTGGCCATGGACTATCAGAAGCCCTCGCGGCGGCCGGCTGGAATTTGGTCATCACCGATCGCAATCCTGAGCGGGGCGCCGCCCTCGCCCACCGCTTAAGTAAAGACGGCGTTAAAGTCGAAGTAGTGGCCGTCGATATCACCGCTCCCGAAGCACCCACTCAAGCGGTCGAGGCTGCTTTAAAATGTTTTGGGCGGCTCGATGGCCTCGTCAATAATGTCGGCGTAGGCTTGGTCAAAAAAGCCGGCGAAGTAACCGATGAAGAATTTCAGACCTTATTTAACGTAGATTTTCTAGCTTCATTTCGTTTTGTCCGCGCTGCCCTCCCCGCCCTGATTAAATCTCAAGGGGCGATCGTTAATATTGGTTCAGTGCATGCCCGGCTCGCCGCGCCCCAGTACGCTCTCTACGCCGCGACTAAATCGGCCCTCGATGCTTTCACGCGGGGCTTAGCCGTAGACTATGGCGCGCAAGGGATCCGCGCTAATATCGTGCATCCCGGCTTAGTCGCTAGCCCTCAAAATGGCCCGCTTTTGA
>CAIVJE010000036.1 GCA_903906135.1 uncultured Verrucomicrobiota bacterium
ATTCGGGTAAGCTGAGGCGATCGGCCAGTGGGGTGAATCGTTCACGAGCGAGGGCGGCGTCAGTGGCGGCGAGTTGGGCGGCCCTGATGAGGAGTTCGCTTCTGTTTTCCGCCGATAATTGGGCGGTGAGCGCTAGAAACGAAGTCTGGTCCGCCGCATTGTCGGTGAGCGCTCGGGCCATGGAGCGGAGGGCGACCGCCGCAATGGCTTGGCGCAGGGGTTGCGCCGCTGCGCGTACGTCGGGCGCGGTTTCGGCCTCGATTTGGTTTTGGCGGGCGAGCAATTTCGCTAAGGATGAGCTGTCGGTTAAAAATGAAAATTTGGCCCAATGTGGAAGATCAGCGACCGGAATTTGGGTAAGAAGCTCTGCGAGGGTCGGAGATTCAATCGCGAGCAAGCGCTGGGTGATAATAGTGCTGCGCAGGCTGGCCAAGTGGGGATTCAAGCGGTGGGCGCGGGCGCTTTGGCGGTATTCTTCGGCGGACCAAATTTCAATTTTTTGTAATTTTTTTCCTAGCTGATAACCGTAAAAGCCCGCACTGAGTAGAGCGGTGGCGAGCAGTAACCACAAAAATTGCAGGCCCGAACGAAGCTTGCGGAGGGCGGGGTTGGGTTGGAGATCAATTACTAGCTGCTCGATTTTTTTCGCTACGGCCGGCGATCCGCCGCCAGATTTATTCTCGCGTAATTTTTCTGGCCGAGCGAACTGGCGATTCCAGTGGAGCAATAGGAGTGAAAATAAAATCGTCCCGAGGGCGGTGTAGCCGGCTCCGCGCGGTTGAAAGAGGGCTCCTGCGATCATGGCGGCGCCGAGGGACGCCATCATTATGAATCGTTCGCCAAGGTTGCTCGTCGAGCGAACTAGCCAAACATATTTTGTGCAGGCAAGGATTATGAAAAAGGTAAGGGCCACGCCGCTCAAGCTGAGGGCGAGGCCCGTCAGTTCTCCCAAGCGTTGAGCGATCAAAAAAGCAACGAGGCCTCCCACTAGCCAGCCCAGCGTATACTGAATATTAAGCTGCCACGCGACCTGCTGCCGTTGTGCCAGTTCATGGGGACGTGGATCATCCGTCACGACGGCGCGAGCGGCCCACTGAAAAGCGGCCTCGAGTTGGCCCTGTTCGGCTAACTTAATCGATTGGGTGAGTGATTCAGCTGCGGCTTGCGCCACAGGCCCATCGTGATCTTCCACTCGGCCCAACAGGGGGTTCACCCACAGCGTGTAAGCCTTTTGCTCATGCTGATATTGTACAATTGTGACGGGTGTTCGGTAGATCGAATAGCTAAGGCGAGCCAACCGACTACCATAATTTGATTCTCCCGCTGATTTAAAATCGTTGATTTGAGCGATGAACCAATCTTGGGGTGCTCGATCAGCCTTAAGGTTACCTGGGGCCACTAAATTTTGGTAATGAGGATAATCTGCCCAGACCTGCTCATAACCGAGTTGAGGGGGTAACCCGGCAAAGGAGTTGAGCGGCTGGGTGCGCCGTTCGGCGTTCGAGGCATCGGCTGGGGTCACCCCCGTGAGATTGCTGAGATTACCAGCCAAGGTGCGCGCCCGAGCATTGGGATCATAGCCGCTGTCTCCAGGACGAACCACCTCATGTGTTATTTGATTTTCTTGCGAGGTGATGCGAGCCCACCAGAGCAATTGACCCGCGCCTTGGCAGCTACTGCAAGTCAGTGAGCCGGAGCCGCCGCAACGGGCGCACACCACGCGGCCATGTCCGGCGCAAGACCGGCATTGGACTTGAACGGTAAAAGACACGTCCTCTAAACGCTGGCCGTTTCCGCCGCAGCGGGTGCAGCGCCGGCGGCTATCCCCGTAGCCGGTAAATCCGCCGCCGTTGCACTCATGGCAGCGGCGGGGTTCCTGGCGATGTTGGGTCTCGCTCACTTGGCCACTCCCTGAGCAGGTATTGCAGCGATTTTTGCCGCTGCCGCTACAGCTCGCACAACTGACTTTGCCGTGACCAGCACAGGTGTGGCAGCGTGCACAGTAATGGGTGCCGGCGGCATCAATCGTCCACGTTTTGCTGCCTTTATGCTGAAGCGTTATCGTCACCTCCCAGAGATCAACCTCATCGATAGAGCGTGGGTTTGCCGTGACGTGCTCGCCGCCGTAAGGTGCGTAGACCATGCCCTTTGAGCGGGTCTCTTGCGTGGCGGCCAACTGCAGCAGATAGTCGGGGATTTCGAGCGCGGCGTTGAACTGAGTTTGCTCCGCCCACTTCTTAATCGGGGTAAAGGGCGTCTCGTCGCACCAAGCCTGAATCGCGGGTAGAATCTGCTGCGCATAATCCTGCGAGGTGAGGGCCTGGCGTTCGTAAAGAAACTCTTTGGGCATAGAGGCGGGGCGGGAAGGGGGCAAGCGTGGGGAGGGTAACAAATCAGAGAATAAAATTTCTGGGGCGAGCATTTTTTGGGGCTTAGTTAATGCAATGATTGCTCAATTTAAGCGGCGATGAGCGCAGCCATTTGTGACTGGGGCTGGCCGGTCACAAAAAATGACCAGTGCTTGTACTGCCAATGGGGATAGACAGAAAAAATAATTTCGCGCAGTTTCACGACTAACTGCCAGAGGGCGGTTTACCGCTATTCTTTTACCTGCATGTCTACTCCCTTACGTTATCAAGATACCGGCGAGGTCCATCTGGATTTTCACCGCACCACCAATGGCACCATTGCTTATCTTCGGCAGAAGCATGGGGCGGAATTTCTCGACGATGTCTTCCGCCACACGGCGCAGGATGTTTACCGCTCAATTTGGGATGATCTTAAGCAGGGTGATCCTGAGCAACTCGTGACGCATTGGACTTATTTCATGGAGCGCGAGAAGGGCGTCTATAAAATCGAGCGCGAAGGTAATGAAATTCGCTTTATCGTCCTCCAGTGTCCGGCCACGACTTATCTGCGCAATCGGGGGATAGTCGTAGATCCGGAATTTCGGCGACAGACAATTACCATGAATCAGGCGTGGTCTGAAGGGACGCCTTTTGAAATTTCCACTAAAATCACCGGCGAGGATGCTTACGTGCAAACCATTCGGAGGGTAAAACTATGATTCCCAGCGACCATTTTGTTCGGTTCTATAATGAAGTTTTTAAGTCACTCGACCGGAAGGGTCGCGTGCATCTTGTCGATTACTGGCACGAGCTGGGCCGGTTGCAGGTGACGGAGTTGGGCGATCGCTTCAAGACCGGTGGTTTGGAAGCGGCTTATGAATACTGGCAGCGCATTTTCCTCGAAGAGAATTGTGAGGGGGAGGTTAAGCTGAACGGCGATGTGCTCGAGCTCCGCATGCATAAGTGTCCGAGTCTCTCCAAGGCGATGGATAACGATGCCGGCGCGCATGGGCTTTATTGTGATCACTGCATGGCGTGGGTGGAGCCCGTGATGGCGCATGCGGGACTGCATGCGGTCTTCGATATGGAATCACGCATCGAGCCGCACTGCGTCATGCGGGTCACGCG
>CAIVJE010000037.1 GCA_903906135.1 uncultured Verrucomicrobiota bacterium
TACAAGTTGGTGAACTACGACTACGGCCGCACCAAACCCAACAACCTCACGAGCGGTTTCTACGGCGCTTATTCGGCCGACGGCATCCATTGGACCGACGTGCCGCGCAACCCGATCCTAGCGGATCCGGGTGACGTGGGGAGTTTTGTGTGGGACGCGCGGGCGAAGCGCTACGTCGCCTACACCAAAATCTTTGCCCCGGTCGATGGCTATCGCCGGCGCGCCGTGGGCTTCACGGCCACGACCGACTTCGAGGAATTCCCTCCGTCGGAACTGATCCTCGTGCCCGACAAGATCGACGATCGCTGGGTGACGCAGGACAAACAGCACACGGATTTTTACGGTCTGTGCGGGTTTCCCTACGAATCAGGTTACATCGGGCTGCTGTGGATTTTTCGCATCGTCGATGGCAAGAACGACGGGCCGCTGATCGTTGAAATCGTCTCTAGTCGCGATGGCGTGACGTGGCATCGCCAGGAAGGCGACCGCCCGCCAGTCCTCGACCTCGGGCCGAAGGGCTCGTGGGATGGCGGCATGATTACGACGGTGAATCAGCCGCTCGTGGAGGGTGACCGCATCAAGCTTTTTTACGGAGGATCGAAGCACTCGCATGGCAGCGGCACGAAGGATACGGGGGCGGGAGTGGGCATTGCTACGTTGCGGAAGGACGGGTTCGCGTCGCTCGATGCCGCCGCCGAGACCGGCAGCGTGACGACGCGGGGCCTGCGCGGTGTGCGCGGTCCGCTCCGGATCAATGGCGATTTCCGCGCGGGCTCGCTTCGCGTCGAAGTCCTTGATGCCAGCGGCCGCACCTTGCCGGGCTATGGTGCGAGTGACTGCTTGGCGGTTGTCCGCGACGGCACCGATCTCCCGGTGACGTGGCGCGACCGCGCGACACTCCCCGAAAGCGCCGCCGAGATCAGCCTGCGTTTTCACTACACCGGCGGCTCGCTCTATTCGTTTCATGCCGGCCCGGCGGTGACGCTGGCTGACGAGGCCAGAACTCCCGACCTCGCCATCGACTTCGAACGAGAGCAAAGCGCCGCACCGATTGTGTTGAAAGGTTCGGCAAAAATTCAGCCGGCCGAGGGCGGAAACCGGGTGCTGGCGCTGAAGGCCGCCGGCGACGGGGCCGAATTGCTGGGCACGGCGAATCTCGGGAAAAATTTCACACTGGCAGCGCGGGTGAAGATGACGGGCACGCAACTGGCGCGGCTCTTCAGCGCGCACCGGGGCACAGGCGAATTCGCCACGGGCGAACTCGTCTTCGACGTCAATCCGCGCAGCGGCGTCGTGCGTCTGGTCGTCAACGGCCAGCGTGTGTTATCGCATCCGCGCTATTTCGCCGACAAGCAGGGGCACCACTTTGCCGCTACCTTTGCGAACGGCGATGTCGTGCTCTACCTTGACGGCGTGCGCGTGGGAGACGGCCGGTTGCGCCAGGGTAGCGCGCACCTTTTTAGCGATCGCACAATCATCGAGCATTTCGGTGCCGGGCGCTCGGAGGTCGGGGTGACGCTCGTCGGGGATCTGCGCATTGGGGAAGACCCCGGCACTCGCTTCATCACTTCGCCTAAGAGCGAGGATAATAATCAACCGACGGAGCAGTTGAGCGGCACGGTCGACGATATTTTGGTGGCGCGGCGGGCATTGAGCGAGACCGAGGTGCTGGCGTTGAGTCGCGGAAAGTAGCCGAGGCGGTGACTCTTGATCCAAGCGAGCGTCGCTCTTTTGCTAATCGAATGAAAACACCTCGCCGCACTCCACCGGTTTTGCTCGCCACCTGTCCGGTGCCGTGGAACGAAAAGGGGGAATTTGAGGAAGGCCTGTTCCGGTCCACGGTGGTCCAATTGTATCGAGACCTGACCCCAAACCTTTATATTTTTGGCACGGCGGGCGAAGGCCATGCGGTCAGCGACCGTCAGTTTGAATCCATCGCCCGGGCCTTTCACAGCGCCTTGCCCGATCCCACGCACGGTATGGTGGGCATCATTTCGCTGTCGCTCGGCACGATGATCGAGCGTATCGCGCTCGCGCGGGAATTAGGCTTCCGGCAGTTTCAGCTTTCGCTGCCTTCGTGGGGCGCGCTGAACGACGGCGAACTCGGCCTCTTTTTCCGCGAGACTTGCGGCCGGTTTCCCGACTGTTCCTTCCTCCACTACAATCTCGCCCGGTCGCGCCGGATATTGCGGGGCGCCGAGTACGCCCGCCTCGCCCAGGCACATCCCAATCTCGTGGCCATCAAAATGGGGGGAACCGATTTTGCCGCCCAAACTGAGGTGGCGACAAATGCGCCTGAGCTGCAGTGCTTTTTCACCGAGATGAGTTACGCCGAACTGCGCGACAACCTAGAGTGCGGCTTGCTGGCCTCGATATCCACCATCAACCTCCGCCGTTCGCGCGAATTCCACGCGGCCCGCGGCGAAAAATTGCGCGCGCTGTGCGCTGAGCTCATCGAGATTCGCGCGGGTATGAAGGCGATCGTGGGAGAAGCCGCCCACATGGACGGCGCATTTGACAAGCTGTACGTCAAATTGCACGCACCCGCTTTTCCCTTGCGCCTGCTGCCCCCTTACGCGTCGACCACTGATCCGATGTTCGAACGCTTCCGGGACGGAATCCCCACCGCCTGGCGCGCATAAACCTGCGCTGAACAAATCTGCTGCTCGCAGTCGCAACAAACCCCGCCCCTATGCCAATCCAGTTTCCGATCAGTTGGCGTGGGCGTGGCCTGTAAGCTGGTCTATCCCGGTGCGCCAAAGGTGAAGGATGCGATCATGATGGCTTTTTTAATCGAAAAACTCAAAAACAACTGAACCTCATGCAACCTTCCCTTGTTCTGCAAAAAATCGCCCGGGGCGAAACGGTCATCACGGCCAAGGCCGGCTACACGGATCCCGAGTTGGTCGAACTCATCGCGTCGGCGGGCTTTGATGCGGTGTGGATTTGTCTGGAGCACAAACGCATGGACCCGTCCATGGTGTATGCTTTAATCCAAGCCTGTCGGCTGGGTGGCGCGGATGCGCTCATTCGCGTGAAGCCATCGAACTACACGGAGGTACTGCAGCTCATCGAAGCGGGAGCGCGTGGCATCCTGCTGCCACGCGTGGTGCATCCTGATGAAGTGCGGGCGGTGGTGGCGGCGATGAAGTTTCCCCCGCTGGGGCGCCGTGGCTACGATGGGATTCATGCGGAAGCGGATTTTGGGCGCCTCCCGGCGGCGGAGTATCTGGCGACGGCGAACAGGCAAAACTTTCTCGTCGTGCAAATCGAGGAACCGGAGGTGGTGCAGCACATCGAGGAGATCGCGGCGATGCCGGGCGTGGACATTCTTTTCGTAGGTCCGAGCGACTTGACGCTTGGCTTGGGCAAGTTCGGCCAACTCGATGACCCGGAGGTGCGAGCTATCTTAAAAAGGGTGGTCGCTGCCTGCCAGCACCATGGCAAGGTCGCGGCGATCCCCTGTGCACCCGAGCAGGTGCAAGGATATCACGAAATGGGATTCCGCTTCTTCAATGTGATCAGTGATTATCGTTGTGTCTTCCACGGCCTGAAGGCGGCCCGGGCGGCGGTGGTATTGAAGACCTGAACGGGAACGGCACCCGTGGTTTCCGCTCCCGTAATCTCTGACACCGCCCCACGCTCCACGGCATGGCTGGTCGTCGGCCTGCTGTGGGTGGCGGCAGCGCTGAACTATCTGGACCGCATCATGGTCACCACGATGCGGGACTCGCTGACCGCCGCGATCCCGATGACCGACGCGCAGTTCGGCCTCCTCACCTCGGTGTTTCTGTGGGTCTATGGCTTGCTCAGCCCGTTCGCCGGTTTTCTGGCGGACCGGTTCAGCCGCAGCCGACTGATCATCGTGAGCCTGTTCCTGTGGTCGCTGCTGACGTGGCTCACCGGCCAGGCGCAAAATTTTGAACAATTGATCATTGTGCGCGCCTTGATGGGCGCCAGTGAGGCCGCGTTTCTGCCGGCGGCTTTGGCCCTGATCGCCGATTATCATCGGGGTCCCACCCGCTCACTGGCCACGGGAACCCTTATGACCGGCATCAGCGTAGGCTCTGCGCTCGGTGGCATCGGTGGTTTGATGGCCGAGCGGCACGGCTGGAACGCAGCCTTCCATGTATTCGGTCTGTTCGGCATCGGTTATGCCTTCTTGCTGGTGTTCGTGCTCAAAGACACTGCGCGGGAGGGGGCGGAAGAAACGGGCCAGCCAGAGACTGCGTCACCCGCTCGGCTCGGTGCGGTGTTGCGGAGCCTCTTTAGCAGCGGCTCGTTCCTGCTGCTGGTCGCTTTCTGGAGCCTGCTGGGGGTGGCGGGCTGGGCGGTGATTGGTTGGATGCCGACCTTTTTCCGGGAGAACTTCCAGCTCGCCCAAGGCGCCGCCGGGATCTCGGCCACTGCCTATCTGGCGGGGGCGATGTTGTTGGGTAAAATCATCGGCGGCGTCTGGGCCGACCGTTGGAGCCGCACACAGCCACGCGCGCGCATTCTGGTGCCCGTGCTGGGGCTGCTTATCGCCGCACCGGCGGTGCTGTTGGTGGCGCACACGGGGGTGCTCGCAATCGCCATCGTGGGCTTGTCGGTCTACGGATTCACGCGCGCATTCTCCGACGCCAACCTCATGCCCATTCTCTGCCAGGTCAGCGATCGGCGGTATCGCGCCACCGGTTATGGCGTGCTCAACATGTTCGCCACCCTGGTCGGCGGCGTCACCATCTACATCGGCGGGGCGATGCGCGATGCGCAGATCAATGTGAGCCTGCTTTTCACCATCGCCGCGGCGGGGGTACTCGGCTGCGCGGTGCTGCTGATGGGGGTGAAACCAAACGCACCGGGCGGCGCGGGCGCAAAGGTCACCTCATGATTGACCGCCTCGAAACCAGAGTAACTTTTCTGCGCCACCCACGAACCATTCGGCGGGTTGCGGATCACCTCGGGAGAACCAGCAGTGAAAATCAACATCTCCCCCGATAAGATTGCCTTGCACCAAAAACCCAAATAACCCGCCCCCTGATAACCGTGAAAATCAACATCTCTCCCGACAAGATTGCTTTGGGCCGCGCCGCCGCAGCCCATGCGGCGCACTTGCTGCAACAAACTATCGCCACCCAGGGTCGGGCCCGCATTCTCGCGGCCACAGGCGGCTCCCAATTTGAATTTCTCGAAGCGCTGACCGCGACACCGGGCCTGGCGTGGGACCGCGTGGAACTATTCCACTTGGACGAGTATGTCGGCATCGGGTTCGAGCATCCGGCCTCATTCGGGCGCTATTTGCTCAATCGTTTCATCAATAAAACCGGGTTGAAAAATTACCACTTGCTTGACGGTCTGGCCGACCCGGAAAAGACCTGTCGCGAAATGGGCGTGCTCCTGGCCGCCGAGCCGATCGATATCGCTTTCGCCGGCATCGGCGAGAACTCCCACCTGGCCTTCAACGACCCGCCCGCGGATTTCGTGACCGAGCAACCCTATCTGGTAGTCCAGCTCGATGAAGCCTGTCGTCAGCAGCAGGTCGGGGAGGGTTGGTTTCCAGACCTTGCCGCCGTGCCGCAGCGCGCGATCTCGATTTCGGTCCGCCAACTGCTGAAAGCAAAAACCATCATCGTGCCGGTGCCGGATACGCGCAAAGCTCAAGCCGTCCGGCTTTGCTTGGAGGGGCCGATCACACCGCAGGCCCCGGCGTCGATTCTGCGCGAACATCCTGATGTCACCATCTATCTGGACCGGCATTCAGCCGCCTTGCTTGCGCCGTCGACCATAATGTCCCCATGACGATTATTTCCCCAAGTTGTGCCGACCTTCAGGTCAACAGCTTTGCCGGTGTCGACTTCAACACGGCCGGTTGCACTTGGGAGCAACTCACCCACGCGACCGAAATGATGCGGACGACGCGCTGCTCGCACTCACGATCTTCAACCGCGCCCGCGGCGCGGTGACGCCATTCGTCCCTTCGGTCTTGCTGGCCCGCCGCCCGCCTGCGAATTTTCCGCCCCCTCAAATCGTCACAATTCCCATGACTTACCGTGCGCCCTTCCAATTCTTGCGACGTTAAGCTCCTCCCCCCAGCCCAATTCAATGTCCTATCAGTTGAACTTCCATCCGAACGCGCAGTGTAGCGCACCATGGCCATGCGGGGAAATGTTTTTGGCCTTCGTGATGCCTTTTAAGTATCGGCCGACCGACCGGCGCTGACGCCCCACCCTTGATGCAAGCCCTGATATTTTGGGAGCCGAACGGAATCTCGCTTGATCGTAACAACCCCTATGCCGCATTGCTCGCCCGAGCGATGGAGGTCCATGGCGTTCGCTCCGTTGCCGGCTTCCGGGAAAACCTCACCCCCGAATGGTTGCGCGCCAATCGAAACAAGTTCGATATACTGCACCTGCACTGGCCTTCGGGACTCTACACCGGCGCCACCGCGGAAGAAACGATCCAGCGCTGCGCCGCGATGGTCGATGCCCTCTTTTTCGCGCGGACCCTCGGGTACAAGATCGTGTGGACCATGCACAACCTCTACCCCCACGACAGCACGACCCACGAGCTCGACCACCTCGTGCGTCTGAGCATCACCGCGTGCGCGAGCGCCGTGATTGTCCATTGCGAACATGCCCGCGGGTTGCTCGCGCGAACCTTCCATCGCTCGCACGGGGTATTTCTCGCGCCGCACGGGCACTTTTGCGACGCCTACCCAAACGTCGTCAGTCCGGCGAAAGCGCGCGCCCGCTTCGGTTTCGACGATCGTCACTTCGTTTATCTTTTCTTCGGCAATGTCCGCTCTAACAAAGGCGTCGACCAGCTCCTCGAAAGCTTTCTTGGCCTGCAAGGCGAGCACCTGCGCCTCCTCTTTGCTGCCCGCATCTGCAGCGACTACGGGGCTAAATTGGTCGAACGGGCGCGCCATGCCGACCCGCGCATCATCCTGACGGAATCAAAATTTTATCCCAACGAGGAATTCCAGTGGTTCTTTAACGCGGCCGACGTCGCGGTGTTTCCATTCACGGATATCCTGACCTCTGGTTCGGCCATCACCGCGCTATCGTTTCATTGTCCAGTGCTGGTGCCCGCGATTGGCTGCCTTCCCGAGTTGGTCGACTCCTCGGTTGGGGCCATCTATGAACCGACCGGACGTGACGCGCTGGGCCAGGCTCTGACCAACGCGCGCAGCATCCGCCGCGCCGCGCTCCGGCCCGGAATTGAGCAAAAGCTGCGTGAATTATCTTGGGATGGCATCGCTCGCACCACGCTGGAGGCCTATCGTGCCTAGGCCAATTCTCACGCCGGCGGAGTTGGCTAATCTGGCCCGTCGCGCCAAAAGTACGGCATTTCGCCCGGCCCTCGCGCGACTTCGACGCGAGGCCGATGAATTCTACGCCAAGCGGCTAAATGTGCCGGAAACACCCGGCGGTTACTATCACGACTTCATTTGTCCCGAACACGGCGTCGAACTGCGCTTCGATCCGCATCGCCCGACCGAACACCGCTGCCCAGTCGACGAGGCTTTGTTCACAGGCGAGAAGTTCGACTCCGCCTGGCGCTGGTTCGTCAACCATCACCTCGCGGAATCGGCCCTGCGTTTGGCGGTGCTCTGGAAGGCCGAGGGAGAATCGAAACATCGGGAAGCCGTCCGCGGCATCTTGCTCGGGTATGCCGAGCGCTATGCTTTTTACGCCACCTGCGCGCGGACCGGTCAGAATCCCGGTGTCGCCACCTATACCACGCTGGACGAGTCGGTCTGGATCATCCCGCTCGCCTGGGCGTACACGCTGATTGCCGAAACGCTGCCCGCCCGCGAATCAGGCGAAATCATTTCCCGCCTCCTCGTGCCCGCCGCGGAACACCTGATGCGCCGTCGCTACGGGGCCATCCACAACTTCACCTGCTGGCACAATGCCGCCATCGCGACGATTGGACACATCGCTGATCGCGCCGACTTCATCGCCTTCGCGCTCGAGGGCAAATTTGGCCAGCGGGCCCAACTGAGGGAAGGCATGCTGGCCGACGGGCTGTGGTTCGAAGGTTCGATGAGTTATCACTTTTACTCGGTGTGGGCGATCTTGATGTCGGCGCTGGCTTTTCGGCATGACGCCCGCACAGAAATTGCGAGCGATCCCGCTGTGACGAAGAGTCTCCTAGCGCCGATCCTTTGTGCTTATCCCGATGGCACTCTTCCCGCCACGAATGACTGCTGGTACTTCACCAGTGTACTCGGCCCGTGTTGTCACGGTGTGCCGCCGGCGACCGCTTTTTATGAGCTAGCCTTTGCTCTTTTTCAAGCGCCCGTCTTTGCCGCCACGCTCCGCCAGGCTTATCGGGCCGTGCCGCGCGATAGCGTCTTCGCTTTTCTCCTTGGGGCCGAGGCCCTGCCGGAAGAAGCCCCCCCGTTAAGGGTGAGTGTCAATCTGCCTGCGTCCGGCCTGGCGTTGCTGCGCCCTTCCGAGGACATCGATCTCTTGGTGAAATATGGGCCCCATGGCGGCCACCATGGTCATCCCGATAAACTGAGTCTCACCGGTTGGGCTTATGGCTGGCGATTTTCTCCCGACCTCGGCACGCCGGGCTATGGCGTCGCCTCGCTCGAGACCTGGTATCGGCAGACACTCAGTCACAATACCGTTCTGCTTGACGGCGAATCCCAGCCAGCAGCCCAGGGAACCCTCGTAGGGTTCACCCCCGATTCCGCGCGCGTTGCTGTGGAATGGGAAGGCGTGAAACTCCGCCGCTCCATTCATACTCGGCCGGAATATTTCATCGACGTGTTTGCGGTCGAGTGCGCGGTCCCACGGCAGATCGACTGGGTTTATCACAACGCGGGAGCGCTCACAACCGACTCGCCCGGCCGCCAGGTGGAGTCCGTGACTGGCGGAATTGCTTATCAGCATTTGAGCCGCGTCTCCGAGCGAGTCGCAACGGGCCCTGCCGCGCTCCAGTGGCAAGACGGCCAGTTTGGCCTGAAGTGCTGGCTCCCGGAAGCCACCGGCGAGCAAGTCTTCACCGGCACTTCGCCGGCCAATCCGCCCACGACAGAATTCGGCTTTTTGCTGCGACGCCGAAATGGTTGCCGGACCATTTTTCTAGCGGTCTTTCATCCGTACCGCGCCACCGCACAGGTGCAGCGGGTGGAATTTCCGGCGGCAGGCGGACTGGTGGTCCACCTTTCAGATCGCTCTGATCCCTGGAACGCGACTGAACTCCTCGCTGCTCGGTGACGATTCCCCTCTCTCCAGGCCAGCTTTCTATCAATTGCTGGCTGGTTCGGCTCGCGGACCAATTCACCTCAAGTCATCGCGGAGGACGTTCCACCATTGCGGCAGTTCATCGAGACGGCTGGATCGCTATCACTCAGACTCGGCGGAAGATCAGCGCCGCATTCTGACCGCCGAATCCAAGATTATCGCTCATGACGGTATTCACCCGAGCGCTTCGCTTTACGTTCGGCACGTAGTCCAAATCGCAATCGGGATCAGGCGTATCGAGATTAATGGTGGGAGGTATTTCACCCGTCTGAATTGCTTTTACGCTCACGATAGCCTCAACGCCGCCCGCCGCCCCCAGCAAGTGTCCGGTCATTGACTTAGTCGAGCTGATCAAAACTTTGCGGGCGTGGTCGCCAAAGACTTTCTTAATCACTAGCGTCTCAAATTTATCGTTGTACGGAGTCGAAGTACCGTGGGCATTGATGTAATCGACTTCCGTTGGCGCGATGCGGGCATCATGCAGCGAACGGCTCATGGCGAGGGACAGCCCCTTGCCCTCAGGATCAGGCGAAGTGATATGAAAGGCATCACAGGTCGCGGCATAGCCAGCGATCTCACAATAGATGCGCGCTTCGCGAGCCAACGCATGCTCTAGGCTTTCTAACACCAAAATACCTGAGCCCTCAGCCATAATAAACCCATCACGATTCAGATCAAAGGGACGACTAGCCTGCTGGGGATTATCATTATTGGTGCTCATCGCCTTCATGGAGCAAAATCCAGCATAAGCCAATGGAGTGATGGAAGCTTCCGCCCCCCCACACACCATGACATCAGCTTCGCCACCACGAATCATGCGGAGTGACTCGCCAATCGCATGGGTGGCGGTTGCGCAGGCGCTGACGATAGAAAAATTCGGACCACGAGCTCCGAGCTCAATCGCAACCAAGCCACTGCACATATTGCTAATCAGTGAAGGGATCATGAAGGGCGACACCTTGCGGGGGCCTCGTTCCATTAAAATCTTGTGCTGATTTTCGATAGTCAACATGCCGCCAATCCCAGAGCCAATAATCACGCCGACCCGATCAGGATCCTCTTTGCTCATATCCAGCTTCGCATCAGCGGCCGCCTGCTTAGCCGCACAAAATCCAAAATGCGTGTAGCGATCATTCCGGCGAACCTCTTTGGGGTCCATCAGCTTGGTGGCATCAAAATCGCGAACTTCTGCCCCAATTTGGCAGGTGTGATCCTTCGCATCAAAAAGCGTGACTCGGTTAACTCCGCATTTACCGGCGAGGAGATTAGCCCAAAAATCATCCACGTTATGGCCCAGCGAGGCGATTACGCCCATACCGGTGACAACGACTCGTTTGTGCGGAGAAACAGTTTCCATCTTAAATTGAGTAGTAGAAATGAAAAAGCGTCCTACCAGACCAGCACTGGGCCAGACGGTAGAACGCTTTGCTCAAAGGCAAAAATTATTTCTTGGCCGCCTTGGCCTCAATGTAAGCAGTTACATCGCCGACGGTCTGGAGTTTCTCGGCATCAGACTCAGGAATTTCGCCTTTAATCTCATCCTTAAACTCTTCTTCAAACGCCATAATCAGCTCGACTGTGTCGAGAGAATCGGCCCCGAGGTCGTCAAGAAATGA
Organism: uncultured Verrucomicrobiota bacterium; assembly: GCA_903906135.1. Lineage (GTDB taxonomy): Bacteria > Verrucomicrobiota > Verrucomicrobiia > Opitutales > Opitutaceae > Lacunisphaera. The sequence goes on from CAIVJE010000037.1 coordinate 10,859, forward strand.
CGCCTGTGGAGTAATTTGCTCTTCGTTAACATTCAATTGGTTAACGATGATTTCTTTGACGCGCTGGTCGATAGTTTTTGGGTCAGCCATAGGTTTTAAAAGTTGTCAAAAAAATGTTGGGTAAGAGGCATCACATCACCATCCCCCCGTCAACGGTAAAAACTTGCCCAGTAATATAGCCGGCTTCTTCCGAACAAAGGAAGGTCGTCATGTGGGCGATATCAATCGCCTCACCTAGCCGTTTGAGCGGGATAACTGACGTGATTTTATCCGCAGCCTCCGGCGGAAGGGCGGCAGTCATGTCCGTCTTAATAAAGCCCGGAGCCACCGCATTTGAAGTAACATTACGGGCGGCAAATTCTTTCGCGATTGATTTGGTAAAACCGATTAAACCGGCTTTAGCCGCGCAATAATTAGCCTGACCAGCATTACCCATCAAGCCCACGACCGAGGTGATATTTACGATGCGTCCCCAGCGCTTTTGCGTCATCGAGCGGCCGATGTACTTGGTCCAATGATAGCAACTGGTCAAGTTGGTCGAGATCACGGCATTCCAGTCCTCTTCGGACATGCGAAATAAAAGACCATCCCGCGTAATGCCGGCATTATTAACCAAAATATCGATCTGCCCGTACTCAGCCAGCAGGTCAGCACTGGCTTTGGCGACGGCGGCGCCATCAGCAACATCGACCGCCAGAGCCTTGGCCTTGCCGCCAGCGGCAACGATCGCGGCAGCCGTGGCCCCGCAACTATCAGCTGATTTGCTGACGCAAATGACATTGACGCCATTTTTCGCCAATTCCTCGGCAATAGCCTTGCCAATACCGCGACCGGCGCCGGTCACGAGAGCGATTTTGTTATTAAAGGTTAGTCCCATAGAATCGAGCGCCATGAAGCCTCACTCCGGCATAATTTGTCAATACACGTCGCGCTGATACCGCTTCTCCTTCTTCATCAACTTCACGTACTCAGCGGCTTGCGCGACATCAAGCCCGCCTTGTTCGCTGATGATCTGGTGTAAGGCGAGATCGACATCCTTCGCCATCCGGTGGGCATCACCGCAGACATAGAAATGTGCGCCGCCCTTGATCCAAGACCATAATTCTACCGCAGCTTCACGCATCCGATCCTGCACATAAACCTTGCGCGCTTGATCACGGGAAAAAGCTAAATCCACCCGGGCCAATTTTCCGGTGGCGAGCAGATTTTTCCATTCTTCTGCATAAAGGTAATCAGTCGCCTCGTGCTGGTCGCCAAAGAAAAGCCAGTTCCGGCCGGTGGCCTTAGTCGCCACCCGTTCCTGCGTAAACGCCCGAAATGGCGCTACTCCCGTGCCGGGCCCAATCATAATAATATCTTTGGCTAAATCCTCAGGCAGTCCAAAATGAGATTCAGCCACAAACACTGGAATCAGGGTCTTCCGCCGGATCACACGGTCGGCCAAGAAAGTTGAGCAAACCCCATAACGACGACGGCCGTTGGACTCATAACGTACTGGGGCGACGGTCAAATGAACTTGGCTAGGATGAAGCACGGGGGAGGAGGCGATAGAATAAAGCCGCGGCATCAACCGCCGCAGGTGATCAACCAATTCCTGCGCCCCTAATTTTACGCCCGGAAATTCTTCGATGAGATCGATGTACTCCCGCTGTCCCAGAAAGGCCTCCCGCGCTTCCTCGGCGCCGGCAGCGAGCAAGCCGGTCAATTGGGCCTGCTCCTTCGGGTCCGCCGTTTTTGCCGCGAAGGTCTCAAGAATTTTCTTGGTGGGCCCAGCTAATGATAATTTGGTCGTCAACGCCTCGCGCAGGCTGATGGCGGCAGTCATGCGCTGGGGAATCACGGGCTCATTACCGGTAAACCCCAAAAGCTCGATCAGCTCTTCCACAATTTGCGGACGATTAGAGGCGAATACCCCCAAGGAATCCCCCACCTGATAAGTCAGGCCGCTTCCGGCGATATCGATCACGAGGTGCCGCGTGTCCTTAATCGACCCATCCTTATTGAGCACGCGATTTTCTAATAATTTAGCCGAGAGCGGATTATCTTTAGTGTAGGGGCTAAAGGGTGGAGCCGAAAGATGCATGGGGAAACTTTACCTCTGTTGTGAGCGGACATGGCAAGCCTCGTTTCGCGATATTGAATCTCGTTGCGCCCCTTCCGCCCCCATGCCATTCAGCCGAACTGCATGGAATCCGTTCGTATTCAAAAATTCATCGCCGAAGCCGGCATCTGCTCACGCCGCGCGGCCGAAGCCGCCATCGTGGCGGGCGAAGTTTATGTCAATGGACAGAAAGCTGAGCTCGGCCAAAAAGTTGAACCCGGCACGGACAAGGTTACCGTGCGGGGCAAAGCCGTGCGCTCCCAGGCTCAGCCCAAAATCGCTCTCGTGATGCACAAACCCCGCGGGGTGATTTGCAGCAATAGTGATCCCCATGAGGAACAAACTATTTTTGATCTCCTGCCACGGGAATGGGCCAAACTTCGCCTGTTCTGCGCCGGCCGGCTCGATAAAGATAGTGAAGGCCTGGTCATTCTTACCTCTGATGGAGACCTAGCGCACAAGCTCATGCACCCATCTAATTTGGTGGTGAAGCGTTATTATGTATCGCTTGAAGAGCCCTTCCCCGCCGGTCGCCTGCGGCAACTCTTGCGCGGAGTCGTCATCGAAGGCGAGCATCTGAAAGTGGAGCGGGCCAATCTCGTCAACCCCAAGACAGATCGCAGCTCGACTGAACTTGACGTTCATATGCACCACGGGAAAAAGCGCGAAATCCGCCAGCTCTTCACCGCGCTCGGGTTCCAGGTGCGCCGGCTGCGGCGTTATCAAATCGGCGCACTCCGCCTCAAAGGAATTCCGATGCGCGGCGTGAAACAACTTTCAGCGAAAGAGATCCAATCCTTGTTCGCGGTTCCCTTGGTCCACTACCGCGAGATGACCCCTTCTACTCACGATGAAAACTAAAACCGTCCTTAACCTAATTCTACGCAGCTTGGGTGTAGCCGGAGTTCTTACGCTCACGGTCCCTCCCCTCGCGGCTGAAATCCTCACGGCTGACACCGCCGTCTTCGTCCAGACCGATGCAAAATCACCGATTATTGCTCGCCTTAAAGCCGGCACCGAAGTGATGACCTTAGGCGAAGCTCCCCTCGGTTGGCGCCGCGTCGAAGTCGATGGCTCCTGCGAGGCTTATGTGCAAAACCGCGATATTACAAAAGGTCTCGAAGTTCGCGAGGGCGCCAGCATCTACTCCGGCCCGCGGAAAGATGCGACTGTCATCACCGTCGCGGCCAAAGGCGATAAAACAGAGATCACTGGGCTGCATGGAGATTGGGCCCAAATTAAATTAGAGAAAAAACTACAGGGCTTCATGGCCATCGGCGAAACTGCCAACACCCCATCGACCACCACCCCAGCCCCCAGCGAGTCGCGACTGACGGCCCCCACCGCGCCCGTCACTACCGCCGGACATTCCGTCCCCATCACTGGGGACACGGCAGAGATGCCGCGACTTTTTGCCGGCAAACTCGTGCTAGCGCGTCGCGCCCTCTTCAATCCCAACCCGATCTATGATTATCAGCTGATCGATTCATCCGGGCGGCGCTTTGCTTATGTCGATACCAAGCGTCTGCTCTTAAACGATAAAATTGAAAATTACCTCGATCGCGATTTATCTATTACCGGCACGCTTCGCAACACCGTCGACGGCAAGGACCTCGTGATTGCGGCCGAATCCATGCAATTAAAGTAAGCCTTTCTGCTGCGCCCGACGTTTTAATTGGATCCCATCCCTTCTCATGGAACTCATCGACGGCAACAAAATCGCGGCTACTCTCATTGTTGAACTCAAGGCCGAGGTCGCTAAGCTCACCGGACGCCCACCGTGCATCGCCCTCGTGCGCGTTGGCGAAGACCCGGCCTCCGTTTCCTACGTTACCAAAAAGCAGAAAATGTGCGCAGAGATCGGCATCGAGAGCCGGCTGATTTTTCCGCCAGTAACCATCTCCCAAGATGAGCTTTTTGCACTTGTGGACCAACTCAACGCCGACCCCAGCGTCGATGGTATTTTAGTGCAATCGCCGCTGCCAAAGCCCCTCAGTGAAATAGCCGTCTTCCGTCGCATCGCTGCCCATAAAGATGTCGATGGATTCCATACCCTGAATCTGGGGAAATTAGCGCAAGAAGATGATACGGGATTCATCGCGTGTACTCCGGCTGGCATTATGGAATTGCTGCAGCGCTCCGGAGTTTCGCTGACGGGCAAACATGTGGTCGTGCTCGGCCGCAGCTTGATTGTCGGAAAACCAGCCGCCTTACTCGCCTTGCAGCGCAAGCCTTGGGCCAATGCCACCGTGACCATTTGTCATTCGCAGACGGCTAACCTAGCGAGCATCACCCGCCTAGCGGATGTGCTCATTGCCGCCATCGGCAAACCAGAATTTGTCACGGCCGACATGGTCAAACCGGGGGCCGTCATCATCGACGTCGGCGTCAATCGGGTACCCGATGCCACCAAAAAAACCGGCTATCGCCTCACCGGGGATGTGCACTTCCCCACCGTCGCGCCATTGTGCAGCAAGATAACCCCGGTCCCCGGTGGAGTTGGTCCAATGACGGTCGCGCTTTTAATGAAAAATACGGTCAAGGCGCGGCGCCAGAATAGCGCGGCGGCGACGCATAATTAAGCGATCAAGCTAAACAATTCTAGCCCGATTAGCTAAACGCATTACCATCACACTCTCGTATGGGCGCATCCAAAATCCTCGTCGTCGACGACCAACCGATCAACGTTCAGTTACTTAAACGTAAGCTGGAGCGCGAAGGCATGATCGTCGCCAGCGCCTATTCGGGGCGAGAAGCCTTGGAGTTGGTTAAGCATGATAAACCCGACTTGATTTTACTCGATATCATGATGCCCGAAATGGATGGCATCGAAGTTTGCCAACACCTCCAAGCGGACCCCGCGACGCAGTTCATTCCAATTATTTTCATCACGGCGCGCACTTCGCAGGAAGGAAAAATCGAAGGCCTGACGGTCGGGGCCGTTGATTATATTACCAAGCCGATCGATCTCGATGAAACGCTCGCCCGGATCCAGACCCAATTGCGTTTTGTCGCGATCAACCGCGAACTCGTCGACTTGCAGCGGAGATTAGGTGAATCACGCCGCAACGCGACGATCGGAGCCGTGACGCAAGGCATCGCGCATAATCTCAATAACCTCCTCGGCGTGGTCGTGGGTTACATCGACCTCATTAAAGTTTACCATGAGAAACCCGAATTGGTGAGGAAAAATGCCAATCACCTTGAAGATGCGGTCAACCGCATCGTGGTGATTATCAAGCAGCTCACCACTCTCGTGGTGAAAAATCGCCCCCCGCTTATTAGCACTAGCCTACCCCACATAATTCAAAGCGGTATCCAGCGCCACCAAAGTGATTACCAAATTAAGCCTGTGATTACGATCGAGCAGCCACCCACTGAGACGATCATTGAGACTAATGTAGAATTGCTGGAAGACGCCATTTCCAAGCTGCTCATCAATGCTTGGGAGAGCTACCATGATGAGCCTGACGAAAAACGAATTATTAATATTCGAACGGAGATCATCGATCAAGCCGACGACGGCCGCTTCGCGCTCATTCATATAGAAGATCGGGGCCGGGGCGTTAGCCCGGATATTCGCGACCACGCCTTTGAACCTTTCACCAGCACCAAGCACACGGTGGGAGTTGGCATGGGCCTAACCGTGTCACGTCACTCCCTACGTAATTTAGGCGGGGATGTGATCCTAACTGATCGACTCGGCGGCGGGACGATCGCCACCATTCGCCACCCACTGGAGCGTAAAGCAATCGCGTAGGGGATCGGAACAGCGCGCATGAGAATTGTCATTGCGAGCCAGGCCGCGACGCGACAATCCATGGCCAAGCTTGATGAGCTAGGTTACTGGTGCCCCCCAGCCGATGTCAGCAAGCCGCTTTATAATTAATGACGATGTCCTCCCCCACCCTCGCTTTTCTTGGTACTGGCAATCTTGCCACCGCCATCGTTAAGGGCTTGCTGGCCCAACAGGCTTATCGTCCGAGCGATCTCACCTGCACGAGCCAACATGGGGTGACCGCCCAAAAGCTCGCCCTCGCCACGGGGATCAGCTTCGAGCCTGACCTCCCGCGCCTCCTCGCGATGGCTGATACCGTAGTGGTCGCTTTCAAGCCCCAATCGCTCGCCGGAGCCGACCCCCGCCTTGCTGAATTAACGGCAGGTAAGCTGATCATCTCCGTCCTGGCTGGGAAAAAATTAGACCGACTCGCTCAATTTTTTCCTCAGGCCCGTAACATTGTGCGGACGATGCCTAATACTCCTGCCGCCATCGGCGCAGCAATCACCCCGTACTGTTCCCTCCGTTCCCTGACGGCCGTCGATCAAGCGATCGTTACTAAAATACTCGGCGCATTGGGACAACATCTCCCTCTAGCCGAAGAGTACATGGATGCAGTCACCGTTGTAAGCGGCAGCGGGCCGGCCTTCCTATTTGAATTCGTGGCCGCCCTGCGTGATGGCGGTATTACGGCTGGTCTGCCCCCGGCGGTGGCCGAAAAACTCGCCCTCGAAACGGTTCTCGGTGCGGCCAAATTGCTCGCGCATACCGGCACGACTCCGGAAATTTTACGCGACCAAGTAGTCTCACCTAACGGCACAACTTTTGCTGGCCTACAGGCTATGACTAAGGGCCAATTCCGAGCAACTATCCAGGAAGCCGTTCTCGCCGGAGCCCGTCGCGCGGCCGAACTTTCTCGCGCCTGATCGAAGTCGCCGCCGGCAACTCCAGCCGAATCAAGCTTGGGTCGCCCTTTGCCTTAAAAATCGTTCCGTGCCGTGTGTAGCTTAGGGTAGCGCATGCTCGCTTTGCAGGGCAGGCACCGCGACCGCTAAAACGATTAAACAACGCCACGCTTGCGGCCGCTCGCGGAATCGTTACGCCTTGGCCCCATGGAATTCGGCTGGTGGCA
>CAIVJE010000038.1 GCA_903906135.1 uncultured Verrucomicrobiota bacterium
CGTAAACTGAACGTGATTGCGCTGATTCTCCTAATTAGTGCGGGGAGGAAGACTGGCTCGACGGGAAGCTAGGCGCGGGGGCCTGATGGAAATGAGTGAGGGCGGCGAGTTGCTCGGCGATGAGACGATCGGGGCGGCAGGGCGGCATTTTACCCGCGAAGTCGGGTTGCTCATGCGCCTGGCGCCATTGGGCAAACACGCCCGGCATGACGAGCCATACGGTGGGTAGGAACAGGCGCCCGGCCATGCGGCGGGCGGCGTATTCGCGATTGCGCCGCGCGAGCTCGGCGTCGAGTTCGGGGGCCAGCGTATTCGCGGTGGGGGTTTTTATCGTGGGCGTACCTAGCTCGAGCCACCACTCGTGGTTGCTGATGATTTGGCCGGCTGCGATGCGGTGACTCGACGGGGCGACGTGAAAATTAATGGGCTGCCAACCGTTGCGCGCGCAAACGGCGAGGAGGCTGTCGGTGATTTCCTGTTCAGTGACTCGTTCGCCAAAGGTATTGAGCTGGCCTTTCGTCCGCCCGGCCCATTGTAAGCGGGGCGGATCAAGCGATAGAAAGCGCACGATATCGCCCGTCGCGTAACGGCAGAGACCGGCGGGGGTGGTTACGAGAAGTTCATAGTCGAGACCAACTTCGACTTGCGCTAAAGGCCGGCAGGCGGCGCCAGCGACGGGTAGTTGATAGTCTTTGAAAAGGTGGGCGGGGATAAATTCAAAAAATAAACCGGCATCGGTCAGCAAGCTTAGGCCAGGGGGGCTGCCATCATCTTGCGCCGCGATGATCCCCTCCGCCGCCGCATAAATTTCATGGAAGTTGACGCTGGAGCCGAGGGCGGCGCGGAGCGGCTCAGCGTGCAAGCTCAAGGCCGCTCCCGTAAAGGCGCAGCACTCTAGGTTAGGCCAGAGGGTGGCCAGTGGTTGGATCATCGGGGGAATGCGCGGCGACGATTGACTCACTGCGAGCGCGAGCGCGCTCAGGGCCGCGGGGTTGCCGCCGAGCAGAGTGACATCCTGCGGGAGCATCGCTTGTCGCGTGGCGGCAATTTTCGCTGGTCCACTCGGAAGTTGGGCGATGGCTGCTGGCGGGGCATAAAGATTAGCTTCGGCCCAGGGAGTTAAGCAGAGCTTCAGCAGGCCATCGAGCCCGGTGCGATAGTGGCCCGGCTGTTCGACGAGCGCGGTGCTCGCCCCGACGTGAAGGTGGCGGCCAAGAAAAACTCCCGCGTGACCGACGCGGGCAGAATAGAGATAGAGTGCATCGCGCAGGCCTCGCCGGAAGTGAGTGAGCATGGGCTCGGGTACTGGTAGCAATTTGGGCGAGAAGTTGGTCGTGCCGGCTGTGGCGACAAACAACTGACATTTTCCCGGGATCAAGACATCCGGCTCGCCGGCCGCCATGCGCGCGATGAACGGCGCAAAATAATCAGGCGAGCGCGGTGGGACTTTTTCACAAAATTCCGGGTACGTGGTTTGCGCCGTAAGATTATGGAGTCGGCCGAACTCCGTGCCCGCGCTGCGCTCCATGAGTTGGCGGAAGGTCGCTTGTTGCGCTCGGACGCCCCGCCCGAGTGAGTGGCGGCGGCGGACGAATTGCGCCACGCGGTAGCCCGCCCAGAAATTCACTAAAAATCGCGGGACGAGCCTCATCACTCCCCTGTATAATGAGTGCTGGCGGCTTGGCCATATCCGAAACGATGCGTCGCTAAAATGGGCTACCCTTGCCGGCCCCTAGGCTAAAGGGGGTCAGCGTTTGAGTTGGTCAGCGATTTGTCGATCCGAACGACACCTTGGCGTTACCTATTCGTCGTATTGGATTGCGCCGAGGGCTTCCCCGGTAAAAAAGCACCCTATGCCGCTGCCGCCGATTATTTTTGAAGACGATGCCTTAATCGCTTTCGACAAGCCCAGCGCCATGCTCATCGCACCTGATCGGCGGGCCCCCGGGGGAGAAAATCTCCTTGAGCTGGTGCGGGCCCAGCGGGGCGCGGAGGTGGCGACGGTGCATCGACTCGATGCTGATACGAGTGGCTTGGTGCTTTTTGCCAAAAATAAATTAGCCCTCGATTTTCTGAGCGGGCAGTTTCAATCCAAGACCGTGGGGAAGATTTATCAGGTGATTACGGTGGGCGTGCCACTCAATGATGAATTCACCGTTGATCTTGTCATGAAGGAGGATGAAGGCCGGCCCGGGCGCATGTGTGTAGTTAAGAAACACGGCCAAATCAGTTTAACCGAATTCACCGTGCTCGAAAAATTTCCGGCTCCCACCGGACGGGTGAGTTTTGCCTACGTTGAGTGTCGACCCCAGACCAGTCGCCCGCACCAAATGCGCCTGCATTTAGCGGAGCAGGGTACGCCCATTTTGAATGATCGGCTCTATGGCACAGAAACCTTGCTGATGCTCTCTGCGTTAAAGCGCGGGTACAAAGGTCGCGCTGATGAGAAGGCTTTGATCACGCACCTTGCCCTGCACGCGAGTGCGTTGACTTTTACGCACCCACTCAGTCGGGTAAAATTTACCTTGGCGGCGCCCCTGCCGAATGACTTTGCCGTGGCCTTGAAGTATCTGCGGAAATTTGCCGCGGGCCCCCGGCGGGTCGTTCCTTAGCTTTACATCAGCTAGCGAGCGCCGTTATGTGGATCGCTAACCTAGGCTCATGAGCAATCTCCCTCCGGTTACGCACATGGTTGATGCTGAAGGCATCGGCTGGATCAGTTTCGACGCCCCCGCTGATCGGGCTAATATTTTCAACGCGGAGACTTGTGGCGCCTTGCGGGTCGCAATTACCGCTTTGGCTGAGCAACCGTTGCGCGCGGTTATCGTGCATAGTACGAGTAAAAAAATATTTGCGGCGGGGGCAGACGTGAAAGAATTGGTCCAGATGACCGATAGTCAGCGCGCTACGCAGTTTGCGCGCGATGGCCAGGCCATGTTGGCGGAATTAGCCAGTCTCAAGGTACCCGTGGTCTGCGCGATTCACGGGGCCTGTGCGGGCGGGGGCTTTGAGCTGGCGCTTGCTTGTCACTGGCGACTGGCCAGCGACGCGCCGGTCACGGTGATTGGTTTAGCGGAGGTCAGTTTCGGTTTGATTCCCGGCTGGGGCGGGACGGCTCGGCTCGCGCGCTTAATCGGGGTGCCGGCGGCGGTAGAGCATATGAATAAAGCCGAGCTCGTGAACGCGGTTGACGCTTATGCGCTCGGATTGGTGGATGAACTTGTGGGAGCGGTTGAGTTGTCGGCGCGCGCGAAGGCCGCCGCGCTGCGCTTGGCGGCCGAAGGTTTACCGCGGCGGCCTGAGCCGCCCGCGCCTCCGGCTGATTTTTTTACGAAGCAACGCAAGCTAGCCTTGGCACGATATCGCGATCGGCCGGCGTTGCTGGCCGTTTTAGATGTTGTGGAAAAAGGGCTGGATTTACCTTTAGCCACAGCGCTCGAGCTGGAGGCGGCCTTATTTGGTGATGAGATCACGGGAAAAATTGCGCAAAATCTGCTCCAAGTTTTTTTACTCAAAGCGGCGGCGCGGAAGGTCACGACTGATGCTTGGTTCTCGGCTGGCCCCGCCGCTGAGCCCGTGCCGCCCAGTCGTACCATTGGCATTGTGGGGGCGAGTGACCTCGGGGTCAGGCTCATGTCCGAGTGCGTGCTGCATGGTTATGGCGTGATCATTTGCGATCCAAGTAAAGACGAGCTCGCCCGCAGTGTGACGGCGGTGCGGGTTTTTTTGAGCGAGCTTGTTAGCACCGGCCGATTAACATCTGAGGCCGCGCACAAGCTGACGGGGGCCGTCGGGATTACGACTGATTTGGAGGATTTTGATCTTTGCGATTTGGTCATTGAAGCCATCCCTGAAGATATGGCGGCCAAGCAGCGGTTGTTTACGGAGCTCGCCAAATTTACTCGACCCGACTGCGTGTGGGCGACGACGACGGCGATTTTTCCTCTCGAGGATTTGGCGCGGTCCGCTCCGCAGTTGCTCGGCCTGCATTTTTCATTGTCTCGCGGCCCAGGCCCGCTGGTGGAGTTGGCGTTGGGTCAGGCGACGACGCGCGCCGCCGCGGATCGGGCCCTCGCCTTCATCAAAACTTTGGGTAAGACGCCCGTCCTCGGGCGATCATCCCCGGGCGGTTTCGTGCTGCGCCCTTTATTTTTTTATCTCCAAGCCGCCGGTCAATTGTGGCAGCAAGGCGTATCGACCGAGGCGATCGATGGCGCCATGCAAGAGTGGGGCTGGCCCCAAGGGCCGCTGCAACTCATCGACGAGTGGGGTATTGCTACGGTCGATCGAATGATGGGTCAGCTCAGTGACTATTTCCCCGAGCGTCTCACCCTGACCACGCTCGGGTCGCGAATGATGGCCGCGGGGCTCACGGGTCGGCCGGGTGGGGGCTTTTATATTTATAGTGATGGGGTTGCCCTTCCGAATCCGGCGATGGCGCTATTCGCTCCTAGCCGTCAAGTAAGCCGAGACGCCTCGGCGATTGTGGCGCAGCTCAACGGGGTGTTGTTAGCAGAAATTCAGCGAATGTTAGCTGAGGGTGTGCTCAAGACAGCCGCTGAGGCTGATTTAGCGCTCCTCTTGGGAGCCGCCTTCCCTGCCTTTCGGGGTGGGCTGATGCGCGCGCCGGCGTTGCCGGTTGCAGCGGGCACGGCAGCGAAGTGATTTTGATTGCTCCTCTCTGGGGCTAGGGGGGTGGGGTTAATTGAAATAAAATAAAAAACACCCCACGATTAGCCGGCACGAAATGCGTTGCCGTTTGATGGTATTTGCTGGGAAATTTGACCCATAATTAAGCCATGGTTCCCGCCGCCCCTCTCAATAAAGAACAGAAGCGCCACTTGCTGCTGACGATGCTGGAAAGCCGTCACGGCGACCTGCGTGAGGAGAGTTTGAATCGGCAAGGGAAGGGGCATTTTCACGTTTCCGGTCGTGGCCACGAGGCACTGGCCGCCATCGGCGCGCAGTTAAGGGAAGGGGATTTCATTCTACCTTACTACCGCGACCGTGGGCTGTGTTCGGGGCGCGGCCTGACGCTGCGTCACTTGGCGCTCGAATATTTTGCCAAACGCGAGTCGGCGTCCCGCGGACGCATGATGCCTTCGCATTTTTCCTCCCGCGAGTTAAACATTGTGAGTGTGCCCACTCCCCTCGGCGCGCAGTTGCTGCCGGCTTGTGGTATCGCGTGGGGCCTCCAGTTGGATGGCACCGATGGAGTCGTCGTCACGACGATTGGCGATGCCGCGACGCGGCAGGGTGATTTTTTTGAAGCGATCAGTTTTGCCGCCGAGCGGCGGCTGCCGATTTTATTTATCGTAGAAGATAATGGGTACGGCATCTCCACGCCCACGCGAAAAACTAATCCCCTGGTATTGGGGGTCTTGGATCGCGCCCAGTGGACCGAGCTTGATGGAGCTGACACGGTCGCCGTGCATGCGGCTGGTCAGGCCGCTTTGGCCAAGTTGCGCGCGGGCGAAGGCCCGGTGCTCCTGTGGACCAAAATGGTGCGGCTCGCCAGTCATACGAGTTCAGATGACCACACGCTCTACCGCTCTAGGGAAGATATCGCGGCCATGGAGGCAGCGGATCCTGTGCGGGTGTTGAAAGATCGCATGCTAGCCGCCGGAGAAATTACCATCGCGGAATTTGCGCAAATGGAGGCGGCCGCGAAAGAGTTGGTGCGGCGCGAATACGCTGCGGCCGAGCAGGCGGAAAATCCACAGGCGGCGGAACTCCTGGCGGACATTACAGGGCCAGCGCCCCAGTTAACCGAGGAACTGTTTCAGCCGGGCAAATATCGCATGGGTGATTTGATTAACCGGACCCTGCGGGCCGGACTCACGGCCGAGCCCAAGCGCATGATTTTTGGGCAGGACGTCGAAGATCCGAAGGGCGGAGTGTTTCGGCTCACGCAAAAACTATCCACTGATTTTCCCGCGCAGGTCTTTAATTCACCTTTAGCTGAGTCGACGATTATTGGCGTCGCCGGAGGGTTGGCGCTTTACGGCCGCCGACCGGTGTTTGAGTTGCAGTTTATAGATTTTATTTACCCGGGCTTCAATCAGCTGGTGTCAAATTTGGCTAACCTGCGTTGGCGTTCACACGCGGCTTGGAAAACGCCGATCGTGTTGTACGCGCCTTATGGCGCTTATTTGCCCGGCGGTGGTCTGTGGCATTCGCAGGCCAACGAAGCGGTGTTCGCGCATTTTCCCGGAATCAATATCGTTATTCCCTCCACTCCTGAGGATGCCGCTGGTCTGTTGTGGACGGCGATGCAGGGCGAAGACATTACGCTATTTTTGGCTCCAAAGCATATGCTTTGGGCAGAAAAAGAAACGGGGGAACCCGTGGTGCCCATTCCGCTGGGTTCGGCGCGCCGCTGTTTAGAGGGTAACGACCTCACCTTGGTCGCGTGGGGTAATACGATGGAGAAGGCGTACGAGGCGATTGCGGCATTAAAGGGCACCGTGGGCGTTGATCTCATCGATCTTCGCTCGATTGCGCCGTGGGATCACGCGACGATTGAAGCTTCGGTGCGGAAAACGGGCCGATTGATCGTAGTCCAAGAGGACGGCGAAGCTTGCTCAGTGGGCCAAATGATTATCACCCACATTTTGGGCCAAGCTGATCTATGGGCCGGGCTTAAAGCCCCGCCTCTCTTAGTCGCGAAGCCTAACGTGATGATCGGCTATAATCCAATTTATGAATACGCCGCGCTGCCTGATGCCGCCCGGATTGTCGAGGCGATCGAGCGTACCGTTGGCTTGGACCTCACCCGCGGCCAGGCCTTGCCCGTACCAGCGACCGAGGCAAGCCAGCTCGCCGCTACCCCGGCCGCTCAAGCCCATGGCCCACAAAATACCGTCATCGCTGGTACTAATGATATTATTGTCCGCGTGCCCATTATGGGTGAGGGGCTGCGTTCCGCTCGGGTCGTGAGCCTCGCTAAGCAGCCGGGGGATGTCGTGCAGCACGATGATATCTTGTGCGAAGTTGAGACGGATAAAGCCGTGTACCCCATCGAGGCGTCCTTTGCTGGTCGGCTCAAGCGCTGGCAAATCAAGGTCGATGATACCGTTCTTATTGGCCAAGCGATCGCGCTGGTCACCGGAGATGCGCTTAGTGTGGCCGCGCTGCCCGTCGAAGCTGGAGCCGAGTCGCCCGCGGTCGCAAGCCCGCGTGCGCCTATTTCTCCGTTAGTCGCCCGCGGTCCAACCGTTGCCCCCAGCGGGCGGCGGGATGTTGCCGTGGCTGCAGTTATTTCTACCCCCCCTCCATCCATGACAGGAAATCTTCGCCCGCCGGCTCTTAATCCCGCCATCACTAAGCGTCTGCAGTCGGTGGTCGCGACCAATATGTTGATGGATGTCCGTTGGGCCGGCCTGCGGCGCGCGCGGGAAATTGCTAAGCAAAAAGAGGGCGCCGCCGCACCTTCGCCTTCGGTGATGATGGCCTGGGGGCTGACGCGCGCCCAGGAAAAGCACGCGGCGTTTCGTTGTCTGGTCGATAAAGAAGGCGCGATTCACGAGAGCAGCGATTTCGATGTCGGCGTCGCGGTGGCGTTGCCGGGCGATCGGTTGGCGACCGCTTCAATTGCCCGGGCCAATTTACTTTCCTGGGCCGATTTCAAAGTCGCCTATCAACGGGCACTCGAGGAAACGCGCGGCGGTAAACTCATCGAGGTGCAAGCGCCGTTGAATATTACGAGTCTCGGGGCTTTTGGGATCGAGAGTGCGACGCCGATCGTCGTCCCGCCCTCAATGGCCACGGTCTTCATCGGCGCGGCCCACGAACGCTTGATCAACGATGAAGGGGTCATTCATCCCGCGGAGGTTATTACGCTATCGCTGACATTCGACCATCGCGTGGTGAACGGTGCCGGGGCCGCGGCCTTCATGCAGGAAGTTAAAAACCAATTAGAGAATTTTCAGTTACCGAGTTGATGCTATGGCGGCTGCGCGCCGACCGATTCTGGTTGGCCCGCCTTCAGCCCGGGCCTCATATATTTTTAATTCACCCCTCCCGCCCATGTCTCATCTCACCCGCCGCCGTTTTCTGGGGAATGTTTCAACCCTCGCTGCCTTGACGTTGGCCCCGCGCCTGAGTTGGGGCGCCGATCACCCGCCGGTCGGGCGCAAGCTCGGCGTGGCCTTGGTTGGTTTGGGTGGTTATAGCCGCGGACAACTGGGGCCGGCTCTACGCGAAACCAAATATTGCCAGCTCGCTGGCGTCGTTACGGGTGACCGCGCTAAGGGCTTAAAATGGGCGCAAGATTACGGTTTCCCGGCGACGAATATTTATAATTACAGCACGATGGCTCAGCTCGCGAATAATCCCGCGATTGATATTGTTTATGTCGTTACGCCAAACGGCCTCCATGCGGAGCATTGCATCGCCGCCGCTAAAGCGGGCAAACACGTCATTTGCGAAAAACCCATGGCGAACACGGTCGCCGAATGTGATGCGATTATCGCCGCCTGTCGCGCCGCGGGCGTGCAATTGACGATCGGCTATCGGTTGTTTTTTGATCCGCACCATGCGGAGTTACGGCGGTTGGCGCGGGAAGAAGATTTTGGCCCTTTCACCCAAATGTCAGGGGAGCGTGGCTTTGTGATGTCCACCTGGCGGTGGCGGGCTGATCGCGTGTTAGCCGGTGGCGGCCCGCTCATGGATTTGGGCGTCTACCTCATTCAAGGTGCCTGCATGGCCAAAAACGGGGCGAAGCCGGTGGCCGTGACCGCGCAGGAATTGCCGAAAACGCGCCCAGATATTTCTCGCGATACGGAGGAGGCGC
>CAIVJE010000039.1 GCA_903906135.1 uncultured Verrucomicrobiota bacterium
ATTTCAAACCGCCCACCGGCTTAATAAAATACGCCCACCCGACGGCTTGGGGCCGCCGCATTAATCAGCCTAAAAGATTTCTGAGACGCCGTGGCTCGCACAAATTTAAACACTCGTGCGGGCGTAAATCTTCTGGAGCAGCGCGGGTGAAGGCGCCGGCAGAGCGGTGGCAGCAGGACCGCGGCTTAGACTAACGCGCAGGAGTAATTGTTCATTTTCCTTATCCAGCTGAAGAATTTGCAGAATGCGGCCGCGGATTTTTTCGCCAAGCTGTAATTGTGCTCGGCCGGTGGTAGACTCAGGCTGATCGGCCCGGAGGGAAGTGAGGCTCTGATCGAGCCGCTGTAGGAGATGGCGTTTGCGCTCGAGTAACGCGGCCGGCGGCACGGTCTGCTGCTCCTTGAGATGTCGATTTTCATCATGCGCGAGCTGGTAAAGCTCGGCGCAGACTTGGAGATGCGCGAGGAGAGTTTCCTGATTGGTCATGGATGTAAAGAGACCGTGGGGGCGAGGTTGTTGCTCGCTCGCTGAGGTGACCCCGTCAGCCCAGGAGCGGCGGGGAGGGCGGTAAAAATATCGGTCAATTGGCTATCAATTTGATTTTGCCAATTCAACTGACTCAAGCGCCACGTGGCCATGCGGGCCAGTTCGCTCAGCTCAGGCGCTACGCCGCGAGTTGCCTCTGTTGGACCGGCGCCTGCTGCGTTCACGCCTGGGGCGGGGTAAGCTACAATGCTTTGATAGGCGGTCATGGCATTTTTAATCATGCGCAGGCGCTCATAGCATAAACCAATCTGGTAGATAATGGGCAGATGCCAAGCCGGCTCGGCGGAAAGCGCAGCCAGACTCTGGTAAATCATGAGAGCATTTTGGGTGTCGCCACTTTGGAAAAAATCATTGGCCAGTTGATTGCCGGTGCGCCGTTGCCAGTAAGACCAGAGTTTCGCATCACCGCTAGCTTGTTGCGTGCGCAGCAACTCGAGCGTGGCATCGAGGGCGGCTTGTTTCTGGCCGAGGGCGCGGAGGGAGAGGGAAAGTAAGTAGCGGGCTTCCGGACCATTTTCGTCCTGCGGCCATTGCTCGAGGTAGGAACGAAGGGTTTGGACGGCTCCTTGGGGATCAGCGCCTAAGTAAAGGGCGTAGGCTGATTTGAAATGAGCGCGGGCTCGATCAGCGGGGGCGAGGTCGAGCAAACGCAGTCGGGTGAAAAATTTATTGGCCTCGGCATAATTACCCTGCTGGAAATGGGTTTCCGCAATTTCGAATTGGGCGGTCTTGGCGAGAACTTGATAGTTGGTGAAGCCACCTTCTGACAGTTTGAGGGTTGAGTTAATAACACTGTAAAAACGAGCGATCGCCAGTTGGTGCGCGCCGAGGGTGCGTTGCGTCCGGCCCAATTCCAGGAGGGCTTCGGGCACATGCTCGTTGGCGGGATAATCCTTCAGGTAGCGTTCGTAACTGGCGGCGGCCTTGATGAGCGAGCCTGCGCGGCGGTAGACCCGCGCCAATCCGAGCAGCGCGCCGGCGAGGTCATCGGCTGCCGCGCGCCGTGACACTAGAATTTCACGGAAAGCAATTTCTGCGGCGGCCCAATCGTTGCGTTCGGTTAAACTGAGGCCTAGTTTTTGTAGACCGATAATTTCGGCACGGCCGTTCTCTGCCGGAGCGGCTGCCGCGTCGTGCTCGGGAATCTTATTAACAGTGGCGGCGCTGGGAACTTTCTCTTTGGTCGGCTCGGCGCAACCATCCACGACCGTACCCATCAGCAGGGCCAGTCCGATGCTGAGAGTGAAAGGCGACGGACGAAAAAAAATCATTTTTGCTGATAGGTGGCGGCACTAGGCGGCAAAGAGCCAGGCGTAGGCGGGCGGAAAAAAGGCAATAAATCCTCCACGCGCGAAGTGGCCGGCGTATCGTCAGATAAGATTTTTATCGGGGGGGCTGCGGTCATTGGCCCCGCTGGCGGGACCACCGGAGTTAAGGGTGGGGCAGAGGGTGGGCCCACGATTACGGCGAGGGGCTTGGGCATGAGTTCAGTCGTGACCGCGACCGAGGGCACGACGGCGGCGGGCAGTGTAGGCGCACTCAAGGCGGCCACTGGCGGTAGTCCTTGGAAGCGCAGCGGCGGCGCATCAATGATGTTTAAATAGGGAATGGGCTCAGGTTCCGGCGCGAAAGGGTCCCCTGGCTTAGTGGGTAGGCGCGAACGTCCGACCGCGCTCGGCGTCACCAGAATCATCTGGATCAGCAGCGCAGCAAACAGCCGGAGCATAGCCCACCGGTCCCCTTGAGAAGTGATGACGAAAGGAAAAGACATAACTAAAACTACGTTCCATGGTGTTGGATCGTTAAGATTCGCGCTAACATCCCTGTTATTCGGCTCACGGGCAGATTTTCTGTAGGCAGATTATTGCTCTGGGCCGAATTGCAGCCCACCTGACTGAAATTGCCCCATGCGCGTCGGGGTTTCCGCTACATTCAGCGCCTAAACACGAGGCAGTCGCCCTGATCACCCCAGCCAGCCAGCTGAACGTAATCCGCGGTCTTGAGCACACGAGGGCCGGGCGGTTGGGTCTGGGGGATATATTTCCGCGTTGCCAAGAACGAGGGCGTGACCGTTGCTTCTCGCTATGGGAAAGCAGTCACAAGTCAGTTGGGGTGGGCGTTTCTCGGCGGGTACCGCCGAGTTGATGCTGCGTTTTAGCGAATCGGTCAGTTTTGACCATCGCCTCGCCCCGTTTGATATTCAGGGAAGCCAAGCCCATGCGGCCATGTTGGCGCACGTGGGTTTGATCACGCGGCGCGAACGTGAAGCCATTCATCGTGGCTTAGAAGCCATTCTCAGTGAGGTCAAAAAGGGCAAATTTAAATGGTCCCAGCAGCTGGAAGATGTGCACATGAACATCGAACAGGCGCTGACCAAGCGCGTGCCGGCGGCCGCTAAGTTGCACACGGCGCGGAGCCGCAACGATCAAGTGGCGACGGATATGCGGCTGTATTTCAAGGCCGCCTGTGCGGAGGTCATCGCCAGCTTGCAAGCAGCGCAGCGGGCCATCCTCGCCGTAGTTGAAAAAGATGGGAGCGTTTTGCTCCCGGGCTACACGCATTTGCAGCGGGCGCAGCCCGTGTATCTGGCGCATCATTTTTTTGCTTACCTAGAAATGTTGGAGCGGGATGCGGCGCGTTTTGCCGTGGTGGCTGACCATGCTAATTGGTGTCCGCTCGGCTCCGGCGCAATTGCGGGCACAACCTTGCCGATCGATCGGGAATATACGGCTGAATTACTGGGCTTTGTGGATGCGCAAGGTCGGCCCCGGGTGACCCAAAATAGTATGGATGCGGTCAGTGACCGAGACCTCTATATCGAATTTGCCTCAGCTTGCGCCCTCGTGGGCGTACATTTTTCGCGACTCGCCGAGGACTTGATCTTGTGGTCGAGCCAAGAGTTTAAATTTATCGATTTGCCCGATGCTTTCTGCACGGGCTCGAGTCTGATGCCGCAGAAGAAAAATCCTGACTCGCTTGAATTGCTGCGGGGAAAATCAGCGCGGCTGCAGGGCAATTTGCACACGTTACTGACGTTGGTCAAAGGGCTCCCGTTGACCTATAATCGCGATTTGCAAGAGGACAAACCGCCAGTGTTTGATAGTCATGATCAAACGGTGCTGTGCCTGGCGGTGCTGGCCGGAACGGTGACTGGTTTGAAAATGCAGCGGGCTAAATGTGCGGCCGCGGTCGCCGACCCTGCGTTGTTGGCGACAGATTTAGCGGATTATCTCGTGCGGCGGGGCGTGGCCTTCCGCGCCGCCCATCATGCGGTTGGCGCCGTGGTCAAGTTGGCGGAAAAGCAAGGGGTCGCGCTTAATCGGCTGACTAATGCCGAGGTAAAATCGATTCATCCCGCTTTGGGTTCGGACTGGACGACCGCCTTTGATCTTTCGGCCGCAATGGCGCGGCGCAAAGGCACGGGGATGCCGGGCCCGGCGCAGATTGCGCGGCAGTTCAAACGTTGGCAGAAGCTCTTGGGGTAAGCGGGAGGGCTCGCGGCCGCGCGTTTTAACCGCCATGTCTGTTATTCGTATTCTCACGGACCGAGTGGCCAATCAGATCGCGGCGGGCGAAGTGATTGAACGGCCCGCGGCCGTGGTGAAGGAATTGGTCGAAAATTCTTTGGATGCTGGCGCCACGCGCGTGGAAGTGGAATTTCGTGCCGGTGGCCGGGCGCTGATCCGCGTCGTCGATAATGGCTGCGGGATGACCCAAGAAGACGCCTTGCTCTCGCTCGAGCGGCACGCGACTAGCAAGTTAGTTGAGACAGCTGACTTGGACCGCCTCGGCACTTTCGGGTTTCGAGGCGAAGCGGTCCCCTCAATCGCGAGTGTCTCCCATTTTGAATTACAGACGCGCGTGGGGAGCGCCGCGGCCGGCACGGAGATTGTGATTAATGGCGGAAAATTTGTGCACGTGCGTGAATGCGGTCTTGCCCCGGGCACGAGAATTACGGTGTCGCATTTATTTAACTCCGTGCCGGCGCGGCGGAAATTTTTAAAAACGGATGCCACCGAGTCGGCGCACATTATTCAGACGGTCCGCTTATATGCCCTCGCGTGTCCCGCGACGGCTTTTGTGTTGATTGAGGATGGTCGCGTGCTTTTTCAGTCGCCGGTTTGTACCACGCTAGCGGAGCGAGTGGGGGAGATTTTTGGCCGGCAATTGGTGGCCGATTTGCTGCCGGTGGCGATGGCGGAGACCGGTTTGAAATTGAGTGGGCTGATTGGTAAACCCGGAGTTAATCGATCTACGCGTCACGAATTGCTGATGTTCGTAAACCGGCGGCCGGTTGATAGCCGAACGCTTAATTACGCTTTAATTGAATCCTATGCTACGGCCCTCGCGAAAGGTCGTTATCCGGTCGCCGTATTATTTCTCGAACTGGATCCGGCCGCGGTCGATGTGAACGTGCATCCAGCCAAGCGAGAGGTGCGTTTTCGCAGTGAAGGCGCCGTGCGCGGTTTTGTGATTCGGGCAGTATTGCAGCGATTACGCGAGTGGGGTGCGCCGGCCCCCAGAGCGGAACCGGCCAGCGCGGGGCAAGTTCACCTAGCGGCGCCGGATGTCATGCCGGGCGATCCCGTGCGCTTGGCCGCTCCCGCAACCGTGAACCTGCCGCCAACCGCGTTTATGATTAAGCCGCCCGAGCAGAGCTCCGCGCCCGCTATCGTCAGAACGGCTGCAGCCCCTTTACCGGTGAGCGCGCCGAGTGGCTCCGCGGCGTTGTTGGGCTGGCGCTTTCTTGGGACCGCGCACGGCGACTATGCCTTATGGGAAACGCCGGGTGGTCTGATGGTCATGGATCGACGGGCCGCGCATGAACGGGTGTGGTTCGAGCGTTTAGAAACGCAATTTAAGCAAGGAGCCATTGCGAGTCAGCGCCTGCTCTTTGCGATCCCGGTGGAATTTGATGCCATTGCGAGTGCCTTGTTAACCGACCACCTCGCTTTTTTACAAAGCCATGGATTTGAGGTCGCAGAATTTGGGCGTAATTTCTTCCGCATTGAGGCTGTGCCGGTTTGGTTGGAATCGAGTGATGCCGTTATTTTCTTACGCGATATCATCGGTTTGATGCGCGACGGGCAGCTCGATGGGAAGAACCTTGATTTAGCCCGGACGGCCTTAGCCCAACTTGCAGCCCAGCAAGCGGTACGGTTGCCGGTTAGCCTCAACGAGACCGAGGCACTGGTGCTCGTGGCCCAACTTTTCGCCTGCACGCAACCCCACACGAGTCCGGCTGGTCGGCCAACTCATTTTGAATTGAGTCGCGGTGAATTGCTGCGGCGGTTTCAGCGGTAAGCTTAGTAAGTGTTCACCAAATCGTAATGTTGGGTCGATATTCCTAACTTGCCTGCCTCAACGGCACGATTTGTGATATATTCATTCTATGCCTGTTAACAGCAAAGTGAGTCAGTCGGCTAGTCGTGCTCTCGACTCAGCAGCAAAACCGCCGCAGTTGGACCTGCGCCCGCTGATTGAACGGCATTTGATCTCAACCTTGGCGCGGCATCCGGCCTCGGCGACACCGCGCGACTGGTGGACCGCGACCGCGCTCGCGGTACGGGACACGATTCATGAGCGCATGTTTGCGACGCAGCAGCGGCATAATAGGAAAAATGTCCGGCGGCTCTATTATTTCTCGCTCGAATATTTGATGGGTCAATTATTAGAAAATAATTTGCTCGCGACCGATCTGTTGGATGCGGCGCGCGTTGCGCTCGAAGCCTTGGGTCAGGATTTTGAGCAAATTCGCGAGGCGGAGGCTGATATGGGGTTAGGCAATGGCGGGTTGGGTCGCTTGGCGGCCTGCTTTCTTGATTCCCTCGCGACGTTAGATTATCCTGCGCTTGGCTACGGGATTTATTATGAATTTGGCCTCTTTAAACAGGCCTTTCATCAAGGACATCAAGTGGAGCACCCCGATAATTGGATAATTTTTGGCAGTCCTTGGGAAGTGGTGCGGCCAGAAAATGTGCAAAAAGTGCGCCTCTTTGGTCGGGTCGAAAATGTTTTTGATGACCGCGGCAATTCACGTCCCCGCTGGGTAGATACGAAGACCATCTTGGGGGTACCGCATGATATTCCCATCGCCGGCTACGGGACCACGACGGTTAACCTGCTGCGACTTTGGGCCTCCAAATCAACGGAGGATTTTGATCTCGAGGCTTTTAATCGTGGGGGCTACGTCGAGGCCGTGCTGGAGAAAGCTATCGGTGAGACGGTCTCAAAGGTGCTCTATCCCAACGATAAAACTGAAACGGGCAAAGAGTTACGGCTAATGCAGCAGTATTTTTTTGTGGCGTGCTCATTGCGCGATATCATCCGCCGCCATTTCCGCCAGCCGGCCAACTCGTGGGATAATTTTTCGGATAAGGTCGCGGTTCAGCTCAACGACACTCATCCCGCCATCGCGATCGTCGAATTGCTGCGGATTTTGCTCGATGAAGAAAATATGGCGTGGGCGGCCGCTTGGGCCATTACAAGTCGGACCTTTGCTTACACGAACCATACGCTTTTGCCCGAAGCCATAGAGAAATGGACCGTGGAACTCTTTGAGCGGCTTCTGCCCCGTCATTTGCAGATAATCTATATCCTCAATGAGGAACTGCTGCTGGCGGTCGAGCGGCAATGGCCTGGTGATAATTGGAAGAAAACTGTTTGCTCCCTGATTGAAGAAAATGGCCATAAGCATGTGCGCATGGCGAATCTCTCCGTGGTCGGCTCGCATACGGTTAACGGCGTGGCGGAGATTCATACGGCTTTATTAAAGCAGAATATTTTTCCGGAATTTAACGAACTTTACCCCGGTAAATTTCAAAACAAGACCAATGGCATCACCCCGCGTCGTTGGCTGTTGAAGAGCAACCCGCGCTTGGCCGCTCTGCTGACGCAAAAATTGGGGCAGGCCGATTGGGTGCGTAATCTCGATTTGTTGCGCGGCTTGGAGGAATTTGCCGAGGACCCAGATTTCCAACGCGAGTTCATGGCGATCAAACGGGCTAACAAGATCGACTTAGCCGCAGTCATTAAAGCGGAGTGTGGCCTCGTGGTTTCGCCTGATGCTATTTTCGATGTGCAGATCAAGCGACTGCATGAATATAAGCGGCAGCATTTAAATTTGCTCCATATCATGACGCTCTATCGTCGCTTGTTGCAAAATCCTTCCCTCGAGGTGGTCCCGCGGGTGTTTATCTTTGGGGCTAAGGCTGCTCCCGGCTATGACCTAGCCAAAAACATTATTCGCGCCATTAATGTGATTGGCGCGCACATCAATGCGGACGAGCGCCTGGGCGGTAAGCTGAAGGTGGCGTTCCTGCCGAATTATCGGGTGTCACTCGCGGAGAAAATTATTCCAGCGGCGGATCTTTCTGAGCAAATTTCTACCGCGGGCAAAGAAGCTTCGGGCACTGGCAACATGAAGCTCTCGCTTAATGGGGCTCTGACCATCGGCACACTGGATGGAGCCAATGTGGAGATACGCGACGAAGTGGGGGCAGATAATATTTTTATCTTTGGCCTCACCGTCGAGGAAGTTATTGCGGCAACAGCTAAAGGCTACCGTTCGCGCGATTATTATCAGGCCGATGAAGAATTGCGCGCGGTCATTGACTGGCTCGGGAGTGATTATTTTACCCCGGGTGAAGTGAGGGCCTTTGGGTTGGTGCATGACAGTCTCCTCGCGGGGGGAGATCCGTATCTGTTGCTCGCTGATTATCGCAGTTATTGCGACGCGCAGGCTCGAGCCGCTCAGGTCTACCGTGACCCGCGTGAATGGGCGCGCCGCGCGATTTTAAATACCGCCCGGCTCGGGAAATTTTCTAGCGACCGAACTATTCGGGAATACGCGAAAGCTATTTGGCAGCTATCACCGGTGAAGGTGTGACGCCGCGCGGTTGCGGGAGTGGTGGGGCCGCCATTTAAATTGGTCGTCGGGGCGGAAAGCATGATTGAATTGCCCGTGGGCTTGGCCCAGCTTGTCGGGCAGTTGGCCGCGTTTAGTAAATATCCTCCCCACCTGAATTAACTCTATGAATCGTCTCCAAGGCTTGATTGGTATCGCGCTGATTTTAGGCCTCGCGGTGCTTTTTTCCAATAATCGCCGTCGGATTAATCGGCGACTCGTTTTGAGTGGGATTGCCCTTCAGGTCATGATTGCGGTTTTGATTTTTCACGTCGGCCCCGTGGCGCGATTTTTTCAACTCGTGGGCCAAGGCATTGGTAAATTAGAGGGGTTTGCCCGCGCCGGCGCAGCTTTTGTTTACGGCGGGATTGCCGTCGAACAGGGCCCGGGGCACCTCGCCAATTACATGGGGGGCGGGTTCGTTTTTGCTTTTAATGTTACCGCGACAATTATTTTAGTCTGCGCCTTGGTGGCGGTGCTCTACCATTACGGCATCATGCAACGCATCGTGGCACTCGTCGCGCAGGCCATGAATTTTATTATGCGGGTCAGCGGGGCCGAAGCCTTAAGTAATGTGGCCAGTGCGCTGGTCGGACAAGTGGAGGCGCAGGTCATGATCCGCCCCTATCTGGCGGGGATGACAAAGAGTGAGTTATTGGCCTCGATGAGTGGCAGTCTCGCCTGCATCGCCGGCGGTATTCTCGTCGTTTACGTCAATATGGGGGCACAAGCCGGCCTCGATTTAGCGCCGAAATTAATCACCGCTAGTTTAATGGCGGCGCCCGGTGCGCTGGTAATCGCAAAAATTGTTTTCCCGGAAACCGAAGAGAGCCAGACGATGGGGCAGGTGAAGCTCACCGTTAAAAGTGACTACACGAATGTCATCGATGCTATTTCCCACGGCGCTGGCGATGGCTTCAAAATTGCCATGAACGTGATCGCCATGCTCATCGGATTCATTGCCGTCATCGCCTGTATTGACTGGGTGATGGTATCAATCGGGCATCTTTTTAATCCGGATTTCGATCTCACCCTGAATTGGATTTTTGGAAAATTATTTTACCCGATGGCTTGGGCGATGGGCGTGCCGGGAGCTGATCTTAATAATGTGGCGACCCTCCTCGGCCAGAAATTGACGATTAATGAATTCGTCGCGTTTAAGAGTCTGACCGATAAAGCGGTCCCGATTATCACCGAGAAAGGGCTGTTGATTGTGAGTATCGCGATCTGCGGCTTTGCGAATTTTAGCAGCGTCGGGATGCAAATTGGCGGCATCGGCGCGCTGGTGCCAGAACGCCGGGCGGACTTGGCCAATTTGGGGATGAAGGCATTATTTTGTGGAACGTTAGCCTCCTACCTGTCTGCCACCATCGCGGGCTTAGTCATTTAATCATATGGATCTGTCACGACAACTTGAACGCCATCTCGGCAAAACGCCGCAGACCGCCCCCGCGGCATTTGTGGCGCCCAACGCCACGGTGCTGGGGGATGTGACCCTGGGCGCACAGAGCAGCGTCTGGTACGGCGCGGTGCTGCGCGGCGATATTAATTCAATCGTGATCGGCGAGGGCACTAACATTCAGGATTTAGCCGTCATTCATTTGGCCGATAATTATGGAGTTACGATTGGCCGCTACACGACGATTGGTCACAGCGCGATTATTCACGCCTGTGATATTGGCGACGAATGTTTGATTGGCATGGGGGCCACCATTCTGGATGGAGCTAAAATCGGTGATCATTGCATTGTGGGGGCTAACGCGCTCGTCACTCAGCGCTTTGTGGCGCCCCCCGGTTCCATGATTCTCGGCGCACCGGCGAAGGTCGTGCGTCCCCTGACTGAATTGGAGAAAAACAGCCTACGGGGCTGGGCGGATAAATACGTGACCACCGCGCGGGCGCATGCGGCCCGATCGTAGAGCTACCGTTCCTATCTTTCGAGGTGCAAAAAGGTGTAGCGATAATTTGCGTCGCTACTTTCGCGGCGCCCCGTCTCGCGCCAGTTTGATTGCCGCCATTCTGGGAAGTAGGTATCGCCGGGTACCTCGGCGTGAACGAGGGTCAGTAAAATGCGCTGAGCGATGGGCAGGGTTTCTTCGTAGATGCGCTGACCGCCGCAGATCATGATATCCCCAGGTAAGGTTTGCGCCAACGCCAAGGCGGCGGTGACATTCGTCGCCAGGTGGACGGGCTTCGCCATCTCGCCTGGTCGCGCTCGTTGCAAGTGAGCGATATGTTTATTAACGCGTTCTGGTTGCGATGTAATGACCACGGACTGGCGCCCCTCGGCGAGCACTTGGGGCCACGTTTCAAAACAAATCCGGCCCAGCACGACAGTCTGGTGGGCGGTTTTTTCATGAAACCACTGCTGGTCTTCCGGGATGCGAAAAGGAAGTTTGCCGGCACGGCCGATGACGCGATTTTCCGAGCAGGCGACGATTAAAGTAAGAGGCTTGGACATCCGTGGGTTAGGTAACTAACAGAACCCGCGCGAGTAGCGGCAAGGATAATTACCACGCGGGCAGTGCCCAAAACAGGATTAGGCTGAATGGACTAAGGGAGGTTCCTTGTGTTTCCGGCCGTCGCTGCTATGCCCAACGTCTATGATTATCGGCGTCCCCAAAGAAATTAAAATTGGTGAAACCCGCGTTTCGATGACGCCGAGTCTTTGTCGCCGAGTGACGGCCCTAGGCGGCCAAGTGCTCATCGAAAAAACAGCCGGCGACAGTGCGGGCTTTACCGATGCGGAATATAAATCAGCGGGCGCCACTCTCGTGGCCACGGCGGCGAAAGTCTGGAAAAGTGCCGACGTGATTCTCAAAGTTAAAGAGCCGCTCGCCGCCGAATATCATTTCCTCCAGCAGGGCCAAACGCTCTTCACTTATCTGCACCTCGCGGCGGGGCCGGCGCTCGCCAAGGAATTGTGTCGGAAAAATATTCTGGGCATTGCTTATGAAACGGTCGAGGGCTTTGACGGGTCGTTTCCGCTGCTCAAGCCCATGTCGCAGATCGCCGGACGGCTTTCGATTCAGATTGGGGCTTATTTTTTGCAATCCCAACACGGTGGCTCGGGTGTTCTCCTCGGAGGGATTCCCGGCACCATGCCGGGTCACGTGGTGGTGGTGGGCGCGGGTAATTCCGGCGCGCACGCGGTGCAAATGGCGGCAGGCATGGGGGCGCGCGTGACGGTCCTCGATCTGGACATGCGCAAATTAGAGGCGCTCGATACCGAGTATCGCGGCCGTATTGTCACGCTCATGTCTAATCCGGCCAATATTGAACAAGCCGTGGCAGATGCTGATCTCCTGATCGGCGCCGTCCTGATCCCTGCGGCGAAGGCGCCGATTGTGGTTTCAGGGAAAATGGTCGCGCAAATGCGTCCCGGCAGTGTGCTCTGCGACATCGCAATCGACCAAGGCGGTTGCATTGAAACGATCCATGCCACTTCGCACCAAAAGCCCACTTACCAAGAGCATGGGGTTATTCATTATGCGGTGCCCAATATGCCGGCGCTCGTCGGGCGCACGTCCACCATGGGCCTGACGCAGGCCACCGAGCCTTTTATCGCGATGATGGTGCAGAAAGGCGTGGAGCGGGCGCTGAGCGAGCACAAGGGCTTCGCGCGCGGAGTGAATACGCGCAATGGTCGCATCACTTATGATGCGGTGGCTAAGGCGGTCGGTTTTGATTCTTAAGCGCGCAAGGTAGCCGCAAAAAAACCCGGTCGCGCGAGCCACCGGGTTTTTTATGCAAGGAATCGGCTGAGTGAGTTCAGCGCAGTTCCAGCCTTATGGCTGGGCAATGATGGTGACGCTTTCGAGGGCGACCCGATCGATCGGGGTGCTCTTCTCGCCGCCGCCACCGGATTGGGTCGGGACGTTTGCGAGTTGTTCGAGCACATCATCGCCCGCGATCAGTTGGCCGAAGCCGGTGTATTGGTTATCTAAAAATTTAGCGTCCCCGTGGCAGAGGAAGAATTGTGAACCCGCGGAGTCAGGGTGCGAGGAGCGCGCCATGGAGATGACGCCGCGGACGTGAGATTTTTTGTTAAACTCAGCCTTGATTTTGTAGCCTGGGTCACCGGTGCCGGGCATGCCGGTCTGGCCAGCCTTGGTGTTGGGGCAACCCCCTTGGATCATAAAGCCCTTGATGATGCGGTGGAAGGCGGTGCCGTTGTAATAGCCGGCACGGGCGAGCTTTTTGAAATTCTCAACGGTCGCGGGGGCGACGTCGGTCCAGAAAGCGAGGGTCATTTCGCCGTAGCTAGTTTTCAGCACGGCAACTTCAGTGGTGGAGGGGGAGGCTTTGCTCATAAGGGCGGATAGAAACCTTTCGGTCTGCCATTCCGCAAGAACCAAATGGACAGCCGCGACGGCCCTTGCCTGACTGACGTGTGCGTTTCACCCAGATCACTTTACAAGGCTTTCGCAATCTGCCGCTCGTCGCGGTTGAGTTGCGGGGTCCACGGACATTTTTGTGTGGGGCAAATGCGCAGGGGAAAACGAATTTTTTAGAAGCGGCCGGTTATGTAACCGCGTTGCGGTCCTTTCGTGGGGCCGAGACGCGGGCGCTGATCGGGCTCAACCAGACCCAGGCGGGGTTAGCTTTTTCCCTCGAACATGAACAATTTGGCGCGAGCCGGATCACGGTTATGTTGACGGCGCAAACCCGCGAGGTGCAGTGGGAGCAGGGCCGCGTCACGCGGTTGGCCGATTTTATTGGAAAATTCCCAACCGTGGTTTTTTCCTCGCACGATAATCAATTTCTCCGGGGCTCTCCCACGCTGCGCCGCCGTTGGTTGGATCTTACTTTGGCGGCGATGAACCCAAGCTATCTTACCGCGCTGCAAGCGTACACTCGAGCCTTGGCGGAAAGAAATATGCTCTTGAAGCAGGGGGGGCGGGATTTGGGCGCGCTCGACGCTTTTGAGCATGAGTTGTCCGTGCATGCGCTCGCTCTGTTTGCGCAACGAGCGGTGGGGGTCACTGAATTGAGCCGACAATTTCAGCTCGCTCATGCCAAGTTGGGCCCAACCGAGGAGACGGCCGGTTTGATCTATACGCCGGATGCGGCTCCGAGCACCCGAGAGGAATTTGCTGCCTTGCTCCTGAAAAGTCGTCCCCGAGATGGCTTACTGAAATCCACCGAGCGTGGGCCGCATCGTGATGATTTGGATTTATTGCTCAATGGTCGCCCCGCGAAGCAATTCGCTTCGGAGGGGCAGCAGCGTTGCCTCGTCATCGCTTTGCGATTGGCGCAGGCGGCTTATTTTAAAGCGAAGAGTGGCGTCACGCCGGTGCTGCTTTGTGATGATGTTTTGGGCGAGCTCGACCCGGAGCGACGCGCGCGCTTCTGGGCTTCGTTGGAGGGCGCGCCCCAAGTGATCGCAACCGGCACCGGTCTGCCGGCCGAGTCGGCGAGTTGGCAGGTGCTCACGGTGTCTGCCGGTACCATTTCAATATGAGAGAAATCAGACCTGGATGCATGCTCTCGCGATCGCGCGCAACGCTGAGGGTAAACCCATGACCTTTGATCTGTGGCAATGGGTGCTGTTGTTTCTCGGGGCCCTAGTCGTGGGATTGGCCAAGACCGGTATCCCGGGAGTCAGCATTTTATTTGTAGGCCTGCTCGCCAATGCGATGCCGGCCCGCCAGGCGACCGGCGTGATTTTGCCCCTCCTGATTTTGGGCGATGTTTTTGGGGTTCTGCTTTATCGGCGGCATACCGAGTGGCGGCATTTGTGGAAATTGTTTCCCTGGACCATGGCCGGGGTGGTGATTGGTTGGTTGGCGCTCGGCCATATTGACGATGGGCAGACGAGGCGATTACTCGGAGCGATCCTCGCTACGATGCTGATCCTGCATTATTGGCGAAAATTTCGCCCAGCTCCGGACGATACCTTGGTGGCGCACGCTCCGCTCTGGGTGGCAGCAGGCACCGGTTTGTTGGCGGGGTTCACTACGTTGGTGGCGAATGCGGCGGGATCGGTGATGACTATTTACCTGCTGGCTATGCGCCTCCCTAAGCTGGGTTTTTTGGGCACGAATGCAGTTTTCTTTCTCTTACTCAATTGGTTCAAGGTGCCTTTCATGGTCAATTTAGGACTCATTAACCACGACAGCTTGGCCTTAAATCTTAAGCTGGCCCCTGCGGTCATGGTGGGTTGCCTCATTGGGCGGTATGCTGCGTCGAAAATGAACCAACAGGTGTTCGAACTGACCGCTTTGCTCTTAACCGGCCTAGCGGCGATTAAATTGCTTATTTTTTAGGATTTAGGGTCGAATGAATCAGTACGCGTGTCGGGCCTAGTGCTTTGGCACATAATTATTGAAAACTAGGTATTAATACCTAGTTTGACTTATGGTCTATAAATTAATTATCAGACACGGCTATTTTCTGGCGGCCATTTTTTTATGGTCGGGCAGTCAGGCTTGGGCGGGAACGGCCACTGATATTACCGGACTTTATTACACTGGGACAGACAACGTAGGCGGTCTGCTCCCGGGTGGCAATACGGATGGGAACTGGACCGTTAGCTACGCGAGGGTGAATAGAAATGATTACACTGGTAACAGCACCTACGCCGGTGCCGCTTACGTTTTAGCTTCAACGTATATTAACCCAAATTATGTGGCAAATAGTTCGAATGCGCAGTGGATCACCGCACCGGGAGCGAGTACGGCCGTCACGGGGGGTACGATTAATGCGGGCGGAGGTTATTTACCGGGCAATGGTACGACTGGTAACAGAAGCGCTCGGTATGAATATCGACTCGCTTTTACAGTCGTCGGTACGGGGACCGGCACCGCGACCAATAACATCTCGATTGCTCTCACCTTGGCGGCGGACGATCAATATTCTGTTTATGTTAATCCCGTCTTAAATACCAACGGGAGTGTGAATACCGGCAGTAGCACGCTCGGTGGCTCACGCACCACGGCTTGGAGTAATACCGCCTCGCTTTATCTCCAAAATTTTAGCGACGCAAACGGTGCGACCAATGCAGCTTTTGTGATCGGCACAAATTACATCTATGTGGTGGTTAACAACACCAATAACGTGACCGGCGGCTCGTCCTCCACGACTCTGAATACGAGTGGTCTGCTCGTCTATCAGTTAGGCGGAGCTAACACCATTAATGGACAAGTGATTCCCGAAGTGGGCGTAATCTTGCCGGTGCTGGGAGCGCTCGGTTTATTTGTTTGGCGGCGTTTCCGCGGGCACCGTGATTGATCGGCTTAGCTTAATGACGGGGCCGCTGCGCCCGCCTGGGCTAATCAATTACGGAAGCGCTCAGCGCTGGGCTAAGGCGGCTTTAATTATTTCAACCTCGCGCAGAGTCAATGAAGCGGGTGGCAGGGTTTCCAATAGAGAGAGCGCGGCCGTTTTTTGGCCAGTGCCGGCCAGCGCGAGTCCATACGCGAACTTCAAGGCCGGCGACGCGGATACTTCGGCAATCCGGGGCTGCAAAAGCGCGAGGGACTCAGCGGCGCGATTTTGCATGAAGAGGGTGAAAGCCGCGGTAGCCAGATACGTTGCTTGATGGGGAGCGCCGGCAAGGTTCGCTCGGGTGATTTGTTCAGCCTGGCGTTGCTCACGCCCGGTGAGCACCGAGAAAAATGCAAAATTGTTGCCCACATCGGGGTCGTGAGGACGCAGTGCATACAGTTGACGGAATACGCGGTATTGGCCATCGGCATCGCGTTGCATTTGATAATGGCGCGCCAATGAGCCCAGCGCATCGATGGCGATGTTGCCTTCATGCGTAGTTACCTGCCACCAGAGGGCCTCAGCTTCAGACGTGCGGCCCCAGCTATAAATCATGGCGGCCGCAAAAAGGGCATGGGCGCCGTTGCGCTGCGCATGACTCTCCAGTGTTTTCCACAATGCTTCTGCCGTTGCCGGATTATTAAGCTGATGGGCGGCGTGCATGCCGTAAGCCCAGCGCAAAAAATCCGCATCCGGGCCCCAGTCTTTTTGATCAGTCCACGCATGCAGCGCAGGCCAATCACCCGTTTGCCGCAGGGCTTCGGCGGCCGCGACCACTAACGGGGGGCGCTGCATGGCCTCCGCCGGCAAGGTCTGCATCCATTTAACCGCTTCCGCGCTGCGTCCTATCTGGTTTAGCCAACTGAGTAATTGGGTCGCCGCTTCGGGGGTGGCGGCGTGATCCTTTTCCATGACGGCAAGCACTTGGGCGAAATACGCTGGATCCGCCCGCGCTAGCGCCTGCAGGCAATCCGGCATGTCGCTGAGGGTGCAGCGGGGATTAACCCGCAAAGCCTCAGCCCATTGGCGCAGCGGAGCTGGCTCCGCATGTTCGAGGGCATCTTTAAGTAAACTGCGCAAAGCCACGACGCCCCATTCGCGGTCGGGAACCCATTTAGTCAATAACTGGAGGCCGCGTTGACGTTCGGTTGGGTCCGTTGCATTGAGCAAAATGCTCCCTAGGGGCACTTCATTAATGGCGACGGGGCCATCGAGTGCGCGGGCTGCCTCAAAATACTGTTGGGCGACCGTGAGGCGAACTTGGCGCCGCGCAATTTCTCCGAGCAGACGCTGAGCATGGGCGGAAATTTTTATTTGCTCAACGGGAATTCCCCTCAGCGCCAGGGTCGCGGCCCCCAGTTGATCATTGCGCAAGGCCGCGGTCGCCCACGCGAGGTAACGGGCGGGGTTTATTGGGGGCAACTCGGCCGCCCGCTGGGCATAGTCAACCGCCAGATTTTTTTGTCCGCCAATTTCCGCCAGCTCAGACGCGATGCGCCAGGTTTCAGGGTTTGCGGGCGCAATGCGCATCGCCTCTCGGATAGCCTCCGTGGCGTATTTATAGTGGCCGGTAGTCAGCCATTGTTGGGCCAGTCGCACCGAGTTGCGTTCGGTCCACCACGGATAGGCCCAGCGCGCCACACTGACTAAGAGCAGCAGAGTGGCTAACAAGCTGTAGATCCAACGTCGAAAGGCCTGACTTGATTCCCAGCGGTCTAAAAAATTCCACCAATGGTCGCGCCAATGGAAAATAGCGGCCTGCGCTCGCCACCGCTGCCACCGATTAGGGAAAGGCGCTTCGGTGCGATCCCCGGGTTGAGCTTTTTGGTTTTTTCGGGGGGGCATCGCAGATAAGTACTATCGGTCAGAAAGGCCGGCGCGTGAGCCTAAAGATAATGCGCCGTGATCTGGGGCGGGGACCCTGGAACTTGGTGGGCAGGGGGCGTGGCTGGGGCAGATTTTTGGGGGAGAGCCTCGTGGGGGGAATTGAACAGAAATTTGCCCTCGAAGCCCTGCCTGAATAATTAATTTGTCGGCTTGCAGAAATTGCGGGTGATCGCTCATTAATGAGAAAGAAAATTATGTTCTACCCCCTATCGCTACTCAACGGCTCGGGTTATTGTCAGAATTTACTTCACCGCCCCGCTTGGCTGCGAGTCTTGATTTTTGCCGTGCTTGGTGGGGGGCTTAATTTTGCTCTCGCGGAGCCCACCAATCCGCCCCCCGCGCCCGGCTTGGTGGGGCCGATCTTTAACCAAGATAGCAGTGATTTCTTTTTTGAGCGTTCACGCGAAGAGATGAGCGGAGAGTTGGTGGATGCTTACATCGACCAACTCGCGCAGGATGGGGTGCAGACCTTTGTTTCTTGCGTTAACGCCATGCGTACGAATTACGCAAGCCGGGTGTGGGAGTCGGACTGGACCGGATACGATGAGGCGGGTCCCGACAATCAACCGATTTTGCGCTATTTAGCCCCAGGGGCCATTGTCCCGACGCGCCGCCGCTTGGACTCCGCTAAGCGCTTAGCCGATCTGGGCGTCAATTTTCATCAACGAGCCTTGGCGCGTTGTCGCCAATTAGGGGTGGGGGCTTGGGTGAGCGTGCGAATGAATGACGTTCACGACTCCACGTTGGAGGATGCTCCGCTGTTGAGCAGTTTTTTTAAAGCGCAACGGGCGGCGGGTCAGTTGCGGGCGCCTCATCGCAATGCGTCCTGGACTGATCGGGCGCTCGATTGGGAGCGGCCGGATGTTCAGGAGCACTATTTCAAGTTAGTCTGTGAACAATTAGAAACCCTCGATCTAGATGGGCTGGAATTAGACTGGATGCGCTTTGTCTATCATTTCCGTCCAGGGCATGAATTGGCCGGCGGGCGCAGCGTCACGGCTTGGCTCCAACGGGTGCGCGCCGAATGCGCTCGCGCGGCGGTGCGCCTTGGGCATCCCGTGCGTTTGAGTGTGCGCGTGCCCTCGCGGCCGGAGACGGCGCGGCGGTGCGGTCTCGACGCCGTGGCGTGGGCGCAGGCCGGCCTAATCGACTTAATCGTGGCGACCCCTTTTTGGGCCACGGCGGAATTTGATCTGCCAACGGTCGAGTGGAAACGTTTGCTCGCGGGCACGGGGGTTTCGCTAGCCGGCGGTTTGGAGATTCGCTACCAACCCGTCCCCAATGGCAAAGCCGCTACCATGACGCCAGAATTGGCGGCCGGCGCGGCGATGGCGTTGCTGCACCAAGGCGCGGATTACGTTTATTTATTTAATTATTTTCCGGGTCGGCCGGGCTCCAATAAAGTCTGGTCGGGCGATTTGTATCGGACTTGGGGAGCGGAGCGCTACCGCGCATTCGTGCAGGCGCTGAGCACTAGCAAAAAACTTGAACCACTCGCGCGCACGCATGCGGTGACGTATCGCGATATCCGCGCTCCCGGGGATCCCACTGAATTTACACTCCCCGGGACGGATCCGCGCAAAGATATGCCCTGGCCTTCTGGCTGTGCCATTCGCTTGCCCACCGGCCCGCAGCCAGTCGGCCGCGCCGTTAAATTAATGATTGAATTTGCGCCGGGGACGACGGCACCGGAAAAATTAAATGTCTATGTGAATAGCGTGAAATTTACCGCGCAGCCTAGCCCCGCTGGTTTAGAATATACCTATGTCATCCCGAGCCCTGCGATGCAGGATGAGGCGCAGGTTATCGAGATCACTGGCGACCAAGGGGCGCTGTTCAGTGTGCTGCGCCTAGAAATGGCCATCGCCGCGCAGTGAGCCTGACAAATGCATTTGGTGGCGGGGGCTTTCGTGTATAATTCGAACTTAAAATATGGCGCGAACTTCAGTCCGACAACTTTGGAAGGCGAAACTCGAAGGTAAAATTGCGCCGGCCGCTTGGCCGGAGGCGCCGACGCTGACGCGCTCCGCTTTTCAAGGTCGGGTGCTGGGCATCGATCCCAGTTTGCGGGGTACCGGGTTGGCCTTGCTCGAGTTTAGTCTGGGCCGGTCCCCGGTGATGTTGCGCTGCCAAACAGTTAAGCTGCCCGCGAAGCATTCGATGGCGCAATGTTTGGGGGAGATTCACCGAGCGGTCGCTCTCTTTGTGGCGGATTTTGATCCCGTGCACGTCGCGCTAGAGCAGACGATCTATGTGCAAAATTTTCAGACCGCCCAGATTTTAGGGGCCGCGCGCGGGGCGGCAATTTCGGCCGCGGCTTTGCGGGAGAAAGAAGTTTTTGAATATGCGCCTTTGCGCGTTAAACAGGCTGTCACAGGAATGGGCCGTGCGAGTAAGGAGCAGATGGCGCGGACGGTGATGGCGATGCTGGGGCATGGTCGCACGCTCGCTTTCGATGAAGCCGATGCGGCCGGGGTGGCCTTGTGTCATGCCTTTACTTGGCGGGCTTAACGTACCGCTTTACGCCGCTGGTGATTTATCGTGGCGCTCGAAGTGTTTGATGATCGTATAACCAACTCCGGTGATGCCGCTCAAGCTCGCGGGGAATAGTAAGGTGTTATAACCGTAGTGTTCATAGCTGATCGCGCCACCAACTCCGCCGATAAAGAAGCCGATGAAAAGCACCCCATAGAGGCGAAAGTTGAACCAATCAACCGTCGCGCCTCGGAAAAAATGGCCGCAGGCTATGCCGAGATCCGTTACCATCCCCGTCATGTGCGTGGTGCGCATCGTCGAGCCGCTGTAGTTAGAGACCATCGCATTCTGGAGTCCGCAGGCGAGCGCGGCAAAATAATCGCCGGCGCTGACGCCATGATTTAGAAAATAAAGGGCGGTAAATAATGCGAGTGATTCCAGCGAGAGCGTCACTCCATAACGTCGACCAAGGCGGAGGCGACCTTGGCTGATAATCGCGCCGCTGAATACACAACCGAGAAAAAATGCCGCTAAAATAGCGAGTGCATGAAAAGCTACCCCATAATGGGCGCGCCCTAGTTCCATGCCGAGCACGGTGACAGTCCCGGTGACATGGCTAAGCGCCTGATGCTGCAGTCCGAGAAAACCCACCGTGTTGATACTGCCGGCCGTTAAGGTGAGGGTGAAGCCTCCGAGATAAACCCAAGCGGGGGTCGTATGCGCGCGAAGCATCGTCTAGGCCGAGGCTGGATTGGTCCGCTTCCGGCTGTCCGGTTGCGACCAGAGGATCAACGTGCGGAGTTTGCATTTAAATCCCGGGCTTAACCTAGACTTCAAGGGCTCAGGAAATTTCACGACAGGAAAGGCATGGGTAACTGTTTTTTGCAATCTAGGTAGAATGCATTCAGTAATTAATGACCGTCTGCCTAGTCGCCTCCACAGTTTTATTTTGGGTCAGTAAGCAACTCGGTTAACCTTGGCTGAGATTAACCGCCGAGCTCGGCGCCTGGCTTCACTTGCCGAGGACTGAGCGCAGGCTTTTCCCGAGGTCACCCACTCGGTAGGGCTTGGTTAAGTAGTCGCAGAAGCCTAAGTCGAGATACTGGCGGCGCATGTCATCATTGTCGTACCCGCTGGTCACAATCGCACAAACTTGGGGGTCGAGTTCGCGCAGCAGTTTGAAGGTCTCTTCTCCGCCCATCCCTCCGATGATCGTGAGGTCCATGATGACGGTGTCGTACGGCCGGCCGATATTGAGATAGCGTTTATAGAATTGGAGGGCTTCCTCGCCGTTTTTGGCGAGGTCAGTTTTGTAGCCGAGACTCGCGAGCATCCCACTGGTAAGTTCACAGATTTGGGGATCATCATCCATGAAAAGAATGCGGCCGGTGCCAAAGCGCAGACTCGGCGCGCGGCGCGCTTCAATTTCCTCTGGTTTATCCGCTTGGGGGAGGTAGACGGTGAAGGCTGTACCGACGCCCACTTCTGATTGGACGCTGATCTGCCCATTGTGCTGCTTGATATTGGCCAAAACTGTCGCGAGCCCGAGGCCCGTGCCCGTTTTTTTGGTCGTAAAAAAAGTGTCGTAAATATTAGCGAGATGCTCGGGCTTGATGCCGCCGCCATTGTCCCGCACTTCGATGGCGACGTAGGTATCGGCCGGCAGCGGCGGGACTTCGCCTTCCGCCAGCTTGACGTTTTTTGCCCTGATCCAAATGCCGCCGCGACCCGTGGTCATGGACTGGATCGCGTTGATGATTAAATTTTGAAAAACCTGCAGGATCTGTCCGCGATCAACGCAAATAGCGCTGAGATCGGGTTCGATCTGCAGATCAAAGTTCACGGTCGAACCGGCGGCCGCGAGGCGGATGCTATCCTGCAGGAGATCCGCGGGCTTGATTACTTGGCGCACGGTGGTCCCGCCTTTAGCAAAAGTGAGCAGTTGTTTGCTGAGACTTTTTGCCGCCAGGCAAGCGCGCTCACTATTTTCCAGGCCGGCGGGGTCCCGCGCATCCTTGGCCATCGAAATTCCGCCCAGAATAGTGGTGAGTAAATTATTAAAGTCGTGCGCGATGCCTCCCGCGAGTTGACCGAGTGATTCAAAGCGGTTGGCGCGTACGAGTTCTTCCGGGGTCAGGGTCATCTCGTCGGGATTGCGGAAAACGACGACCGTCCCGATCGCGCGGCCCACTTCGTTAATCACGGCACGGGTACTGAAAGCGATCGGCACGGCCGGGGCGGCGCCGTGGTCGATGGAAAATTCAGTATTGAGGGTGGTGGCTTCGCCGGTGGTGAGCGCTTTCGCAATCGGGCTTTCCCCCGGTTGTCCGCTGAGACGATGGGTGAGGCGAAAAAATTCACCCGAGGGTTGTCCGATAATTTCTTCGGCGGTGCCGCCGAGGAATTTTTCTGCTTGGGCGTTGATGAAAATAATTCGCCCAGTGGCATCAGTCAGCAGCACCGCTTCCTGCATTTCTCCTAAGAGAGTCGCGAGATGGGCGGCGGGTAGTTCTGGGCTGGGCTCAGTCGATCGCGCAGTTGGGGTGGACCCTTCTGGCATAGGCGCAATGAAGCCCAGCACGCGTTGGAGTTCCTTCCGGCGGGAGATGTGCCGAACGATGCCCGCGTGGACTAAGAGCTCGCGCCCATCGTGGTGGCGCAGACGCAAATTATCGAAATAGGCTATCTGATTGGGATGCTGGGCGAGAAAATAGGCGGGCAGTCCCCCGGCGGTTTCATCCATGGGCAGCGCGCGCAAAAAAGATTCGAGCGTATCAGGTAGCTCATTCTCCGCATAACCGAGTTGGGCGCGAAAACCGGCGGAGAGCCAGGCGAGCCCTTGAGAAAAATTAAGGTCAAACACGCCGAGGCGTCCGCGGTCGGCAATTTCGAGCAACCGTTCTTCCGCTCGTAGAGTGGTTTCTTCTACTTCCTTGCGCTCGCTGATATCGAGATGCGCGCCGATCACACGTTGCAGCGCTCCATTCGGTCCGTAAATCTGCATGCCGACGCTTTGCAGCCACACGTAGTAACCCGACGCATGCTTCATGCGGAATTCGAGGGCGAATTGCCGCGAGCCGGTGGCGCCGCCTCGACCTTGCCGATCGGGCGCCGCGGCGGAGTCATCGGGGTGAATTAGGGTTAGCCAAGTTTCATAGGTGTTGGGCAGCGCCGCGTCGGGGTATCCCAGTAAGCGTTTCCAGGTGGGCGAATAATAAACCTCTTGCTTTAGGAAATTGAGATCAAAGAAACCCAGCGGGCTGCGATCATTGAGTTGCGCGAGAAAATTATCGGGCACGGGGGCCGGCGTGGCCACGTTCGGCCGCGGGGGAGGCGTGATCGCTGGGCGATTAAGCAGGGCGAGATAGCGCCGGGGCTCATCACTGATTTTTTCGAGGCATAACCAGACGGCAAAAGCGGGGGCCTCGGTCGGTTGGATTTTCAGTTCCAGGGCTTGGGTTTGCGCGGCGGTCAGGACCACTTCCCATTGTAAGGCGATCCCGTCCGCTCCCTGGGTCGTCATTTCAAAGCTGAAAAGCGTGGGAAGGAACGCATTGACCGGCGGGGTGGCCGTGCCGGCCCAAAGTTCGCGCGCTGACGCATTGGCAATTTCCACGCGCCCATCAGCCGCGAGCACCAGCACCGCGGTGGCCAGTTCAGCGGTCGTGGGGCGATGAGTGAGCATGGACTGGCCGAGTATTAGACCGAGCGCGGCGCGAGCTGGGCAGCGCTCAGCGGTTGGCCTTGGGCCCAGCGGCGCACCCGTTGCTCGAGAAAATCAATCCAAACCGGCTGGTCATTGAGGCAGGGGATATGCTGAAAAGATTCGCCGCCGGCTGCCTTGAAGTCTTCGGCGCCTTCCATGCGAATCTCTTCGAGCGTCTCCAGACAATCGGTCACAAATGCGGGCGTAATAACAATCAGACGTTTTTTCCCCTCGCGCGGCAGGCGCTCGAATTCAAAATCCGTGTACGGCGAAATCCATGGTTCACCCGCGATGCGTGATTGGAAGGAGATCGACCATTTTTTGGCGTCGAGCCCTGCGCGGTGAACAAATTCGTGGGTGGTGCGGGTGACTTGCGCTTTGTAGCAGGTGGCGTGGGCGGGACTGCAGGTGGTGCAACAGTCGGGCACGATTTGACAATGGGCGTGCGAGGAGTCGGCCTTGGTTAGGTGCCGGACAGGAATCCCGTGGTAGCTGAAAAGTAGATGGTCGTGCGGCTGGCTAAAATAGGGGCGGGCGCTTTCGACCAGTGCGTGAATGTAATCCTCGTCCGCATAGTAGGGGAGGACAGATTCAATTTTCATGGCGGGGGCAATTTTAGCCGCCTCGCGGTATACTTTGGCGACGACCGTTTCCCAGCTCGACATTGCATAATGCGGGTACTGCGGAAAGAGCAGGAGCCGATCTACGCCTTGCGCGGCTAAGCGGGTCAGCGCGTCTGCGATTGAGGGGCGGCCATAATTCATCGCTAGTTCTATCGGTAGCTCGACCCGCGCTTGGAGCTTGGCCTGCGCGTGCTGACTGGTGACCACCAAGGGGGAGCCTTCCGCGGTCCAGACTTGCTCATAGGCATGCGCCGATTTTTTCGCGCGGAACGGAATGATGATGCCATTGACCAGCAGCCAGCGCCCGGGCTGGGCGGGGCGATCAATGACGCGCTCATCGCCCAGAAATTCCCGAAGGTAACGCTTCACATCCGGGACGGAGGTGGAATCAGGGGAGCCGAGGTTAAGGAGGAGGACAGCCTGCTTGAACATGGTTCTTAAAGGGTCATTTTCGTGCCGAATGTCAATCGACGGAGTAGCATTTTTGATTGCTCGAAGTGAAAGTAAATCGGACAACAACCGCATGACTGCGTTGCGTGCTCCTGTCTTGCTGATTATCCGCGATGGCTGGGGCCAAAATCCTCATCCCGAGCAAAGTAAATTTAATGCAGTGCATTTGGCGCAGAAACCCTGCGATGACCAGCTGCAGGCCCACTATCCTCGCACCTTAGTGGCCGCGAGTGGATTGGATGTGGGTTTGCCTGATGGCCAGATGGGCAATTCGGAAGTGGGACATGAAAACATCGGCGCGGGGCGCATCGTTGATCAGGAATTGGTGCGGTTGAATAAATTATTTTCCGAGAAGCAACTCGCGCAGAATCCCGTCTGGCGTGCCGCCGTCGCGCGGGTGCAAGCAGCGCCCTCGGCGAAACTCCACTTAATGGGCATCGTTTCTGATGGTGGCGTCCATGGTATGCTGGAGCACCTCTACGGGATTTTGCGCCAGGCGAAAGCGGATGGGCTGACGTCAGCCCAGGTGTTTATTCACGCTTTTACCGATGGCCGCGATACGCCGCCGCAGAGCGGGCTCGGCTATATTCAGCAGCTGGAAGTTAAATTGCGGGAGATCGGCCTCGGGCAGATCGCGACAGTGTGCGGCCGCTTCTGGGCCATGGATCGCGACAACCGCTGGGAGCGCGTGCAAAAAGCTTATGATCTGCTGACCGGGCGTCAGGCGATGGCGACGGCCCGCAGCGCGGAAGCGGCCATGGCTAATTATTACGCACATCCACTCAGCCCGACGCAACAAGGCGATGAATTTGTGCCCGCCACCTGGCTGGTGGACGCCGCCGGCCGACCGCTCGCCACCATCGGCGATGGTGATGCGGTGCTTTTTTATAATTATCGCGGGGATCGTCCGCGGGAGATCACGAAGGCTTTTGTCCTCGATGATTTTAAAGAATTTCCCCGTGGGAAGAAGCTCGATCTCTATTACGCCACAATGACTGAGTATGAGGCTGGCTTGCCGGTTCAGGTGATCTCGGGTAAGCCGGCGGCTTTAAAAAATATCCTAGCCCAAGTGGTGAGTGACGCGGGCATCGGGCAATTTCGCTGCGCGGAGACCGAAAAGAATCCGCACGTTACTTTTTTCTTTA
Source organism: uncultured Verrucomicrobiota bacterium (assembly GCA_903906135.1). Lineage (GTDB taxonomy): Bacteria > Verrucomicrobiota > Verrucomicrobiia > Opitutales > Opitutaceae > Lacunisphaera. The sequence goes on from CAIVJE010000039.1 coordinate 26,008, forward strand.
ACAACTATCGCGCCACCCCGTTTCCGGGCGAGGATCGCGCTTGTCCGGCCAGTCCCAAGGTTCCGACTTATGATCTGCAGCCTGAAATGTCTGCGGCCGAGGTGACCGCCGCCGCCGAAGCAGCGATCCTTTCTGGTCAATACGGTCTCATCGTCGTTAATTACGCTAATCCCGACATGGTCGGCCACACCGGCTCGCTGCCGGCGGCGATCAAGGCCTGTGAAGCAACTGATCGCGGGGTGGGGATCTTACTTGCCGCCCTGGCTAAGATGAAGGGTCAAGCGGTGATTCTGGCCGATCACGGCAATGCTGAGCAGATGTGGGATCCGATTAATAACGGACCCCATACTGCGCACACGCTTAACCTGGTTGAAGTTTTCGTCGTCGGCGCAGGGTTGCTCGCCGGAGAGACCAAGATGCGGTCCGGCGGTCGCTTGGCCGACATTGCGCCCACGGTTCTCCAACTTATGGGGTTGCCCAAACCCGTCGAGATGACCGGCCAGAGCTTGATTTTAGGTTAATCGCTCGCGGTTAGCCAAGGGCCAGCGTGGCGGTTTTTTCTGGAACTACCGGCGATGATGCGGGTGATCTCGATGCGTTAGGCTTGGTCTAATAAGATTAATTTAGCGGAGACCTCTCTAGTGGGTAAAAAATAGCCGAAGACTTGGGGCTTTTTTTAGGCCCGATTAGCTGAGTGGGGAGGGGGGATTTGAAGCGCCCCGTCGCGTGTCATAGGGGGTTAAATTCTGATTGCCCCGATTGAGGACGGGCCGTTTGTTTGCGTGTTCTGCCCTATGAAACGCACCCATCATTGCGCCCAGCTCACTGCATCTGATCTTCACGCCACGGTCTCCCTCGCCGGTTGGGTGGATTCCGTCCGCGACCACGGCGGCATCATCTTCGTCGATCTCCGCGACCGTCAGGGCATCACCCAAGTTAAATTTGATACCAACTTGCGCGCCGAGGCGGCACTGCTAAAAGCCGAGTCCGTGATCGCGGTCACGGGCAAGGTCGAGTTGCGGCCTGAGGCCATGATGAATAAAAATCTGCCGACCGGCCAAGTGGAGCTCGATGCCACCGAATTGATCGTGCACAATATTTCCGAGACACCACCATTTCCGCTCACTGATGCTGGTGGGGATAAGGTGAATGAGGATTTGCGTCTGACGTACCGCTACCTCGACTTGCGTCGGCCGAAGATGCGTAAGAATCTGCTGACCCGGCATCGGGCGACCAAAGCCGTGCGCGATTATTTTGATGCACAGGAATTTATTGAAGTCGAAACACCGGCGCTGTTCAAAAGCACGCCGGAGGGCGCGCGCGAGTATCTGGTGCCATCACGGATTCATCCGGGGGAATTTTACGCCCTCTCGCAGTCGCCCCAGCAATTTAAACAAATTCTCATGGTGGCCGGCGTGGAGAAATATTTTCAAATTGCCCGCTGCTTCCGCGATGAGGACTTACGCTCGGATCGACAGATGGAGTTTACACAGATCGACGTCGAAGCTTCCTTCATCGACCGCGAGGGTATTTACGCGCTGTTCGAAGGGATGTTAAAAAAGGTCTGGCAGGAAGTATTGCAGCATGATCTGCCCACGCCATTTCCGCGTCTCGCCTACCATGATGCGATGAATCGCTATGGGGTCGATAAACCTGATACGCGCTTCGCGCTCGAGCTCGTCGATCTATCAGACACCTTTAAGACCTCCGGCTTTAAGGTTTTCGCCTCCACCATCGCGGCGGGCGGTTGTGTGAAAGCGTTTAACGCTAAGGGGCTTGCTGATATCACTCAGGGTGAAATCGGGACGCTCGAGGAAATCGCCAAATCGCTCGGCGCGAAGGGACTTGCCTTCATTAAGGTCGAGGCCGGCGAGTGGAAATCGCCGATCGTCAAATTTTTCTCCGAGGCCGAAAAAGCGGCGCTCACCCAAAAACTGTCGATCGCTGATGGGGATATTGTTTTCTTTGCTGCGGCTACCTGGGATCGGGCTTGTGCGATTCTCGGTCGCACCCGCCTAGAGGCGGCGCAGTTGCTCGTAAAGCGCGGTCGCATGACGATTCGCGCTGATCAATGGAATTTCCTTTGGGTGGTTGATTTCCCGCTGATGAGTTATGATGAGGAAACCAAGCGCTACGTTGCCACCCACCATCCGTTCACGGCGCCTGTGCCGGAGGATACCGCGCTGATCGACAGCGATCCAAAGGCAGTGCGCGGCCAACATTATGATGTGGTCCTTAACGGAATGGAGCTCGGCGGTGGTTCCATCCGGATTCATCAGCCTACGCTGCAGAAAAAGATTTTTGAAGATGTGCTGAAAATTCCGGCGGACGTCGTGGAAAGCCGCTTCGGCTATATGCTCAAGGCCTTTACCTTCGGGGCTCCTCCGCATGGCGGCATTGCCTTCGGGCTCGATCGCATGGTGGCATTGCTGTGCGGTACCACCAGTATTCGCGATGTCATTGCTTTTCCTAAGACGCAAAAAGCTCAGGATTTGATGGCGCAAAGCCCGACTCCAGTCACGGCCAAGCAACTGAAGGATCTGCATATCCAGACCGTGATCCCGCCACAGTAAGTCTTGCGCTGCGGGCGCAATCGGCAAAAACTGAATTTCTTCCCTCTTATTTTATGAAACTCATCACTGCCATTATTAAGCCCTTTAAATTAGAAGCCGTGAAGGAAGCGCTCACTGCCGTTGGCGTCGAGGGTATGACTGTCACGGAGGTGAAGGGCTTTGGTCGGCAGAAGGGGCACACCGAAATTTATCGGGGCAGCGAGTACACCGTTGATTTTTTGCCCAAGGCCAAAATTGAAATCGCTGTGGCGGATGAGCTCAAAGACAAAGTAGTCACCGCCATTGCCCAAGCGGCTAAGACTGGCAAAATCGGGGACGGGAAGATTTTTGTGACGCCAATTGAAGATATGATCCGAATTCGCACGGACGAGCACGGCGACGCGGCTATTTAAAAATTATTAGCCACCCGCTTTCGGCGAGCGCCGGTCACTCGATGAGGACCGGCTTTTTTATGCCCCGTCTGCCCGTGGGGCGTATGCGCGGGCGATCTAACGCTGACCCGGTCGCCTGACCGGTTAAATGGCTGGGCCGAGGCCTAGGAGTCTTCTCCGGTGTCCATGGTTAAGGTATCGGGCCCGTGGATTTTAAGAAATTACGACGCTCGGCATATATTTTTTATGCATGGCATCATAGTTGCTCAAGAGGATGAGCACATCCTATGAAAAAAACCTTATATCGCTTACTCCGTTTCGCCACCTTTGCGGGTCTGGCGTTGCTGGCGACCCAGACCGCGTTGGCACAAACTAACGTCGTGGCTCCCGCGGCTCCGACGGCTGACGAGCGCATCGCTGCGTTGGAGGCCTACATCAATAATACTGATCCGGGGAAATCGCTCACCGGCGTGGCTGGTCCGGGTCACAATGCGTGGATGATGACGAGCGCTGCGTTAGTGCTCTTCATGACTCTGCCTGGTCTCGCGCTTTTCTATGGTGGTTTGGTCCGCACTAAAAACGTGCTCTCCGTCATGGCGCAATGCTTGGGCATCGCTGGTCTGGTTACCATCTTGTGGTGGGCATTCGGTTATAGTCTCGTGTTCGGGAAAAATTTCGGGAGCCCATTTTTGGGCGGCTCAGAATTTTTCTTTTTTAAAGGCGTCGAGAGCGCGACGAATACCGATTATGCTTATTGGGTCTCGCATAATGTTTTCGCGATTTACCAACTCATGTTCGCGATTATTACCCCGGCGCTCATCGTCGGCGCTATCGCCGAGCGCCTGAAGTTTTCTGCGCTCATGGTTTTTGTCACGGTCTGGATGTTCGTGGTTTATTTCCCGTTGGCGCACATGATCTGGGGCGTCACGGGCTATATGAACGGTGTTTGGAACGCTGGGGCCGCGATTAAAGCAATCGATTTTGCCGGCGGCACCGTGGTGCACATGTCTTCAGGGTGGTCAGCCTTGATTCTTTGCTTAATTCTGGGGCCGCGGCTGGGTTTCGGGAAAACTCCGATGCCGCCGCATAGCTTGGTGCTGTGCATGGTGGGCACTGGCATGCTCTGGGTGGGTTGGTACGGCTTTAATGCTGGTTCGGCCGTCGCCGCTGACGGCGTGGCGGCGAATGCCTTTACGACGACGACGCTCGCGACCGCCGTGGCTTCGTTCACGTGGGCGGCACTCGAATATTTTACCCGTGGCAAAGCGAGCGTCCTCGGCTTTTGCTCCGGGGCGATCGCTGGATTGGTGGTCGTCACCCCAGCGTGCGGTTTCATCACCAGCACCTCTTCGGTTTGGGTCGGCCTGCTGGCCGGCGCGATTCCGTTTCTCGCCTGTACCAAATTGAAAGGCTGGCTCAAATATGATGACGCGCTTGATACCTTTGGCGTGCATGCCGTCGGCGGCACCTTGGGGGCTTTTATTACCGGTATCTTTGCCACGGCTTCGGTTAATGGTAACCTCAATACGAATCTCAAGGCTATCGTCGGTCACTCCCTCTGGTTGGAGCAGCTGAAAGCCATGGGGCTAACCGTTGCTCTTTCGGTGGTTTCAACAGTGATCATTGCCTACGTGATCAAAGCCACGATCGGTCTGCGCCCTGAGCTCGAGGATGAGCAAACGGGCCTCGATCTCACCGATCACGGGGAGGAAGGCTATATCTACGAAGCCAAATCATAAGCCCTTAACTCAATTATATTATGAAACTCATCATCGCCATTATCAAACCATTCAAGCTCGACGAAGTGAAAGAAGCGCTCGGCGCCGTCGGCATTCAGGGCATGACGGTCACCGAGGTTAAAGGCTTCGGCCGGCAAAAAGGTCACACAGAAATATATCGTGGAAGCGAATATACGGTAGATTTTTTGCCCAAGGTGAAAATTGAACTAGCCGTCGCGGACGACTTAGTGAGTAAAGCCATCGGGGCTATCGCCACCGCCGCTAAGACGGGTAAAATAGGCGACGGTAAGATCTTCGTGCTGCCGGTAGAGGATGTCATCCGCATCCGTACTGACGAGCACGGTGAAACGGCGGTTTAATTTTTGGGGTTGTCGTCAATCTAGCCGGTCTCCGCAGGGAGGCCGGCTTTTTCTTTGATAAATGCTGCGAGCTGCCCATGATGAGTTTCTTGTAATGGCTTCATCATTGGCGCTTAAAATTTTAGATTCCCATACTGGAGGTGAGCCGACTCGGCTCGTGCTCGCGGGAGGTCCAGAGCTGGGCGGGGGTCCACTCGCGGAGCGCGTAAAAATATTTCAGACTGAGTACGATTCCTTTCGATCGGCGATTGTTAACGAGCCCCGCGGTTCGGCCATGGTGGTGGGCGCGCTGCTCTGCGCCCCGCATGATCTTAGCTGCCAGTTTGGCGTTATTTTTTTTAATAATGTGGGCTACCTCGGCATGTGCGGGCACGGCACGATGGGCCTGGTAGTGTCACTAGCTTATCTGGGACGGCTCCAGCCTGGCCTGGTGCGGATTGATACGCCCGTGGGCCCCATCGAGGCGATCCTGCACGCTAATGGAGAAGTCTCGGTGACTAATGTTGCGAGCTATCGCCGCGAGCGCGGGCTCAAGCTCACTTTGCCCGGCGGCGGGAACGTATCGTGCGACCTCGCTTGGGGCGGCAATTGGTTTTGCCTCATCGAGCAGCATGGACTGTCTCTGGCATTAGCCAATCTAGCTCAATTAACCGATTATTGTGGCCGCGTCCGTCAGGCACTCAAGGCCGCGGGTTTTCCGGAAGTTGATCATGTCGAATTGTGTGACCGTTCAGCGCGGGTGGGGGTTGATAGTAAGAATTTTGTGCTTTGTCCTGGCCTCGCTTATGATCGTTCCCCTTGCGGCACGGGCACGAGTGCCAAACTCGCTTGCCTCGCCGCTGACGGCAAGCTGGCCCCCGACGTGGAATGGGTGCAGGAAAGCATCGTGGGCAGCATTTTTCGGGCGAAATATTCTCGGCGCGGGGAGGAAATTATCCCCACCATTACGGGATCAGCTCATGTCATGGGGGAGGGCACGCTGATCTTGGATCCAGAAGATCCTTTCTGCTGGGGCCTTCCGGCCTGATTATCGTAATTATCCATTATATTTAAGTTATGCGTGAATCAAAATCAGTGATCGTCTGCGGCGGAGGCATCGTGGGCCTGTGCTGTGCCTATTATTTAGCCCGTGAGGGACGCAGTGTCACCGTGCTGGAGCGCAATGGGGAAGTGCGTGATCATTGTGCGCTCGGCAGCGCTGGTTATGTTTCGCCGAGTCACGTCATTCCCCTCGCGGCGCCGGGCATGGTCTGGCAGGGCCTGAAGTGGATGCTTAATCCCCGCAGTCCATTCTATATTAAGCCGCGCCTCGATAGCGATTTGCTCCGCTGGAGTTGGCTTTTCATGCGCTCCGCCAATCGGGCGCACGTGGAGCGCGCTGCGCCAATTTTGCGTGATCTTTGTGTGGCCAGTCGCGCGCTTTTCGAAGAATTAGACGATATTACCGGTCATGCTTTTGAGTTTAAAAAAGAGGGTCTGCTCAATCTTTGTAAAACAGCGGCCGGCCTAGATCACGAAGCCCACGGCCTCGCCCGCATTGCCAATGAACTCGGCGTTGAGGCCCAAATCTTAAATGCCGCGCAGACTGCGGCGCTGGAGCCGGGCATTAAACTGGATGTCGCCGGTTCAGTTTATTTTCCGATTGATGCTCACCTGACGCCGTGGCGTTTCGCGCAAACCCTGACGGCTTTGCTCAAGGAGATGGGCGTGCGCTTCCAATGGAATACGACAATTTTTGGTTGGCGAACTGAGGCCGGACGGATTGCCGCGGTGCAAACCACGGCGGGTGATTTACTCGCCGATGAATTTGTTCTCACGGGTGGTTCGTGGGCCCCTTCGATGCTGACGGGTTTGGGCCTTCGGCTGCCGTTGCAAGCCGGCAAAGGCTACAGTCTTACTTTGCCGCAGCCGCGCTTTAAAGTTACTAAGCCCATGATCTGTACTGAGCGCCGGATCGCGGTAACGCCCATGGGGGACACCCTGCGCTTTGGTGGCACGATGGAGTTAAGTGGGATTAACCATCACGTGCGGCTGGAGCGGGTGCAGCAGATTATTGATTCTGTGCCGCTTTATTTTCCCGAACTTACGGCCGCAGATTTTTCTGGGATTCAGCCTTGGCATGGTTTGCGGCCAGTGGCCCCCGACGGCATGCCTTATCTGGGTCGCTTTAATCGTTATCGAAATCTGACGGCGGCTTGTGGCCACGCCATGTTGGGGGTTACAATGGCGCCCATCAGTGGCTTGCTCGTAGCTGAAATTCTCGCCGGTCGTAAACCCTCGGTAGCTTTGCAGATGCTGGACCCTAATCGGTACGCCTAATTTTTCTAAATCCAACCCGAGCGAGGACCGCTGTACCGCAAAAATTAAATGCTTATGAATTGGAAAGGTGTTATTCCTGCTATTACGACTAACCTCGCGGCTGACCTCACCGTCGACCATTCCGCCCTGGCCGCTCATTGCCGTTGGATGATTGATAGCGGCTGTACGGGGCTCGTTGTTGGCGGTTCGCTGGGAGAAGCGGCGACGCTTAGTTTCGAGGAGAAGATTGCCATTGTTCGTACGAGCGTCGCGGCCGTGGCGGGACGCGCCCCCGTGGTGCTGGGCATTGCCTCCCTGAGCACGCTTGAAGCGGTGGCGTTAGCGCAAGCGGCCGAACGGGCTGGCGCGCAGGGTCTGATGGTCCTGCCGCCTTATGTTTATTCCAGTGATTGGCGTGAAATGAAAACACACGTCAGCGCTGTCATTGCTGCGACCAAGCTTTCTTGTCTGCTGTATAATAATCCTCCCGCCTATAAAACTGATTTTCTGCCAGAGCAGATCGCCGAACTTGCGAGTCTGCATCCTAATTTGCACGCGGTGAAAGAATCGAGTGGTGACACTCGCCGGGTCACTGCAATTCAAGCGGCGGTTGGCCCCCGCTTGGCGGTCTTAGTGGGAATGGATGACGCCATTGTTGAAGGTATCTACGCTGGCGCGGTGGGCTGGATTGCTGGGTTGGTAAATGCGTTTCCGGTTGAATCAGTCGCGCTCTTTAATTTGGCCAGTCGTGGTGAGAAGGCGCGGGCGGCGGCGCTCTACGCTTGGTTTCTTCCGCTGCTCCGCCTCGATACCGTGCCCAAATTTGTGCAGCTGATTAAATGGGTGCAGGCCGAGGTTGGCCGCGGTACGCCGTTTGTTCGTGCTCCGCGCTTGGAATTGGCCGGGCCTGATCTGGCCGCGGCGCGGGCGGTGTTGACGGCGGCCTTGCAGCATCCTCCGGCTTGGTGAGAGGCTCTTTTGACTCGCCGGGTGCCGGGTTGATGGCCAGCTTCAGCGTTTTTTATGAAACCTGATGGAAGTTCACTTATTGGTTTTGGTTCCAGTGCGCCTGGTGGCGCGGAGTTTTTGGCATTTGATCCCGCCCGCGGAATCTCCTTGGAGCCAACTTTCTGCTCGGCAACGGGCCACGATCTCGAGCGGGCCGTGCAATTAGCGGCCGCCGCTGCGCCGCTTTGGGCCAAACTTTCTGGAGCTCAGCGCAATAAATTTTTACGCACCATTGCGGATAATCTTGAAAAAAAATCGGCGGATCTCGTCGCGCGGGCTCAACAAGAAACCGCCTTACCGGAAGCGCGTTTGAAAGGTGAAGTTGCACGGACGGCTGGTCAGTTGCGTCTTTATGGCGAAACCGCCGAGCGCGGCGATTGGCTCGATGCACGCATTGAGACCGCGCAGCCGGAGCGTCAACCGCTGCCCAAACCCGATCACCGCTCTTTGCTACGACCCTTGGGTCCCGTCGTGGTATTTGGTTCGAGTAATTTTCCGTTTGCCTACTCGGTGGCCGGGGGTGACACCGCCTCCGCTTTTGCCGCCGGTTGCCCAGTGATTGTGAAGGCGCATTCCGCTCATCCGGGCACCAGCGAACTCGTGGGACGTTTGATTCTCCATGCGGTCAGAGATTGCGGCCTACCAGAGGGCACCTTCTCTCTGTTATTCGATGCCGGCTTGGCGGTGGGCCAGGCGTTAGTTCAGCATCCCTTAGTTAAAGCGGTTGGTTTTACGGGATCCCTGCGCGGCGGTCGTGCGCTAACGGATCTGGCCGCTGCCCGCCCCGAGCCCATTCCCGTCTATGCGGAGATGGGCAGTATTAATCCTGTGTTCATCTTGCCGGGCGCGTTGGCGGAAAGACCGGCTGCACTCGTTGATGGACTGCATGCGTCCGCTACCGTCGGGGTCGGCCAATTTTGCACCAATCCCGGTTTGATCGTGCTGGTCCGTTCGACCGCGGCGGAAGATTTCTTGAAAAACGTAGGTGCGAAATTAGCCGCGACTCCCCCCGCCGCGATGTTGACGGCCGCAATCTGTGCTAATTTCAGGAAAGGAGTAACCGCCCGCGCTCGCATCACCGGGGTTCGCCCGCTGCCTGTCCCATCGGCTGATGACGCGCGACTGTCGACTGTCGCCGCTCCGGTTTGGTTTGAAACATCGGCGCAAGATTATTCGAGTAATCCAAATTTGGCGGAGGAGATTTTTGGCCCGAGCTCTTTAGTGGTGTGGTGTAAAGATTCTGCTGAAATGTTGGCGGTGGCGCATGACCTTTCCGGCAATCTCACGGCGACTTTGCACGCCGGCACGGCGGAAGTCGCCGCGCAAGGGGCGCTGCTTGATATTTTAGCGAACAAAGCCGGCCGGGTGATACTAAACGGATTTCCGACGGGACTCGAAGTGAGCTCAGCTATTGTCCACAGTGGGCCGTATCCTGCCACCAGTGATGGTGGCCGCAGCACCTCAGTCGGCACGCGGGCCCTCACCCGTTGGGTGCGGCCCGTCTGTTATCAGAATTTTACCGAGGGATTGCTGCCGCCAGAATTGCAAAATGCGAATCCCCAGGGCCTGCGTCGATTGGTCAATGGCGCGTGGACGAACGGCGCAATTTGAGGCCAGCAATTTTGTTGGCCCAATCGGCCCCGGATCCACGCCGGGTTCGTTACAGCTTGGCGGCGGCGTGTCGAATCGCGCGCTGGTAGGCGGTGAGGCCGGGATCTTCCGTCGTGGCGCAGAGCGTTTCCAAGGCAAGCTGCAGCGCTTCAGTCTGCCGGCCTTGAGCATGGAGGGTTAGCGTCAGAAAAATCGCAAATTCCGGATTATCGGGGAATTGAAGTTGGCCGGAACGGAGCACGTCAGCCGAGCGCTGTAATTGACCGAGGAGGCGCAACGTTGAGCCTAATCCCAATTGAGCGCCTGATAGTTCGTTGGGTGACAGGCCGAGGGCGATTGCTTTTTCGTAGTAGGGCAGGGCCTCGGCCGCGCGATCGAGCACGTCACAGGTCCAAGCTAATTGGAAATTGATCTCGGCGACATTCGGGTAGCGCTCGTCGAGTGATTTTAGTCGCGGCAAAATTTCCTGCGACTGCCCGTGGGCTCGCGCGCCAACGATGGCGTCGAGTTCAGGTTTCCAAGGTGGAATTGCTGAAGCGGGGGACATGAAACAAGGCTTGGCGGCGAGTGTAGGCCCCGCTGGATCCCACTCGGCGAGAGCGGGATTTGCTGGGTTAGGCCTTGGGGGGTTGCTGGTGGGCGGGCGCCGCCACGATCTTCTTCTCGGGCAGTGCGCGAGTGGCGACCTCCTGTTTAAAGCGGGCGATGACCTCTTCAACTTTTAGGATGCCTTCGTCGCCTTTGGCGCGGGAGCGGACCGATACGCTCTGGGCTTCCGCTTCCTTTTGGCCGAGCACGAGCACGTAAGGAATTTTTTCAAGTTCAGCCCGGCGGATTTTTGCACCAAGCTTATCAGAGTGCGCATCGATTGACACGCGCAGGTCGGCGGCGAGCAATTGCGTATGCAAAGCTTGGGCGTACTCGATCACCTTATCGCTGATGGGGACGATCCGGACTTGTTCCGGGGCAAGCCAGAGCGGGAAATCTCCACCGAAATGCTCGATGAGCACGCCGCAGAAACGCTCCATCGAACCAAAGGGCGCGCGGTGGATCATGACGGGACGGTGCGAGGCGTTGTCGGCTCCGATGTAGGTAAGGTCGAAGCGCACGGGTAAATTATAATCGACCTGCACGGTGCCGAGCTGCCACTCGCGGCCGATGACATCTTTAATCACGAAGTCGATTTTTGGTCCGTAGAAAGCGGCTTCGCCGGGCTCTTCCGTGAAAGGCACGCCCAACGTTTTGGCGGCCTCGCGGCAGGCGTTTTCGGCTTTATCCCAATTGGCGGAGTCCCCGGTGTATTTCTGGGAGTCAGGATCGCGCAGGCCAACGCGGACGCGGTAATCGGCCATACCTAAGGTGGTGAGAACTGTTTTTACCAGAGACAGACAGCCAATAATTTCTTTGGGCACCTGCTCTTCGGTACAGAAAAGATGGGCATCATCTTGAGTAAATCCGCGGACGCGAGTCATGCCGCTGAGTTCACCAGACTGTTCCCAACGGTAAACGGTGCCAAACTCCGCCAGCCGCACTGGTAAGTCGCGGTAGGAATGTGGCTGCGAGGCGAAAATCTTAATGTGATGCGGGCAATTCATCGGCTTCAGCAAAAAGCCATCGATGAGTTGGTCGTCAGGGAGCACCCGATCCTTGGTGATCGTCTCTTGTCCGGTAAGTCGGTTAACTTTTTCCGCAAGATGGCCCGAGACCGCTTCAATGCGATTCGACATTTCCGCGCAGGAGCAACCGGCCGAGGTAAGTTGTTCGAGGAATTCTCGCTCAACGACGGGCGGAAATTGGGAGTCTTTGTAGTACGGAAAGTGGCCGGAAGTTTTATACAGTGAGAGTCGGCCAATGTGGGGCGTGAAAACTTGCGAGTAACCCTGCTTGCGCAGTTCCCCCATGATGAAATCTTGCAATTGCTGCCGCAGAATAGAGCCGTTGGGGGTCCAAAGAATCAGGCCTTGGCCAACATCTTCATCGATGTGAAAAAGCTTTAATTCTTTGCCGAGTTTGCGGTGGTCGCGCAACTTAGCCTGCTCCATCTGGGTGAGGTAATTAGCCAATTCCTCTTTGGTCGGGAAAGCGGTGCCGTAGATGCGCTGGAGTTGCTTGTTGGTCTCGTCACCGCGGTGGTAGGCACCGGCGATGGACAGGAGTTTGAAAGCCTTCAGCTTCGCCGTGTAGCGAACGTGGGAGCCGGCGCAGAGATCCGTGAACTCACCGTTGGTGTAGAAGGAAATTTTCTCATCCGCGGGAATATCCGCGAGGCGGCCGAGTTTGTAACGTTCTTGGCCGCGGGATTTGATGATCTCAATCGCTTCCTCGCGGGAAACTTCTTTGCGGTCGAAGCGCTGATTCTCCTCAGCGATTTTTTTCATTTCGGCCTCGATCTTAATGAGATCATCGGCGGTGAATTTGTGCTCTAAATCGATGTCGTAGTAGAAACCAGTATCAGTCGGCGGACCGATATCTAGTTTGGCCTCAGGGAAAAGGCGGAGAATGGCAGTCGCAAGGACGTGCGAGGCCGAGTGGCGGAGTTCTTCGAGCGGAGACATCGACATGGTGTGGTTGGGTTTGGTCCTCCTTACGAATGGAGGGCCGAAAGGGTTATTGGCGACAGGGATTGGCTCCTTGTCAATGCGGACCTGAGTCAAGGCGCGGCAGCTCCTAACGCGTAAAACCCCAAGTGGTCGGGCGACACTGCTCTCCGGTGAGCGGCTCTTTCGGGAATAGGCGCGATCTACTTCTTCAGCGGTTCGAGGCTGTAGCCGTCTTTGGCATCTTTCATATTCCAACCCGCGGCCGTCAGCTCTTGGCGAAGGGCGTCAGCCCCCGCAAAGTCCTTCCCTTGCTTCGCGGTCCAGCGTTTGGCGGCGAGAGCCACGATCGCTGCCGGTGCATCCACTGGCGGTAAATCGAGGGCATCTAACTGGAAGCCGAGCGCAAAAAGCACGCGATCAAAGGCGGCTAGATTAACGCCGGCCGGACCACGATTCACGATGGTGAAGAGGGCCCCGAAGGCTCCGGGTATATTCAGATCATCAGAGAGGGCGGTAAAAATGGGAGCGAAGATCGTCGTGGCATCAGCACTGCTGCGCACGTCCAAGGCGGCGCGATACGTGCGCAGGGTTTTTAGGGCGCTTTCGGCCGCGTGCAGCGAGTCGAGGGCAAAGCTTAATTGTTTGCGGGGGTGCCCCATGAGTAAGGCGTAACGGAGCGCCATCGGGGAAAACCCTTTGGCGACCAATTCATCGAGCGTGTAAAGGTTGCCGAGGCTCTTGCTCATCTTCTTGCCGTCAACTAGGAGGTGCTCGCTGTGATACCAATGATGCGAGAAGGGGGTGCCGTTGCAGCATTGGCTCTGAGCAATTTCATTTTCGTGGTGAGGGAAGAGTAGATCCACTCCGCCGGTGTGCAGGTCGATCGTCTCGCCGAGATGTTTTTTACTCATCGCACTGCATTCGATGTGCCAGCCGGGGCGACCGCGACCCCAGGGACTATCCCAAGCATTGGCGCCATCCTCGGGTTTGTGCGCTTTCCATAACGCAAAGTCACTGACGTCTTCTTTTTCGTCGGCATCAGCAGCCGTGGCCTTGAGGGCGCTCCCCATTTGTAGTTCGCGTTCTTTGACTCGAGAAAGCGCGCCGTAAGCCTCGAAGGAGTTAACTTTAAAATAAACCGACCCATCCGCCGCGCGATAAGCATTACCCTTTTTCATGAGCACCGCGATCATATCAACTTGCTCGGGGATGTGCCCCGTGGCGGTCGGTTCAACGTGGGGCGGTAAGCAATTCAAGCTTGCGCAGTCGGCGTGAAATTTAGCGGTCCATTGTTGCGTGACGTCGGCGAGCGGGCGCTGTTCATCCCGGGCGCGCTTGATGGTTTTGTCATCAACATCGGTTAAGTTTCGTACGTGTTTTACTTTATTCGCCCCAAACTCCAACTCCAGTAGTCGGCGAATAATATCATTCACGACAAAGGTGCGAAAATTCCCGATGTGGGCTGGGGCATACACCGTTGGCCCGCAGTTATAGAAGCGGAAAATACCATCCGGTTGCGCGGGCCGGAGCTCGCGCAGGCTGCGGGTGAGGGAATCGTAAAGGCGGATGGACATGCAGCGGGTTAAGTTGCGTCCAAAAGGCGCAAAAAGTGTAAGATTATCAATCTCGGATTACCTAACTAGCTGGATCAGCTGCCGCGGAACACGGATTACGCAGAGTGCTAGCGTCAAATTTTGTGCAGAAATAAGACGCGGGGGATTTGCTCTGCCCAATGGGGCAGGGAATCAAGCCTACTTAGGGGGAAGTCTGGGCCGTAAAAGATTAGCGTGAAATAATGCCAATTAGTGGTTTAGTATTAGTCTTTCTCTCGCCATGGCCAAAAAATCAAAACTCGCTCTAACACATCGTCCTCGTCGTCTCCGTCGGCAGCCGACGCGACGTGCGCTCGTCGCCGAGACGGTGCTGCGGGTGGAGGATCTCATTGCTCCTTTATTTGTGGTGGAGGGGAAAGGGCGGCCTGAGCCCATTGCCTCGATGCCTGGGGTTAACCGTTTTAATCTGGTTGATCTCGTGCAGGAATGCGCGGAATTGCACGCCCTGGGGGTGCCGGCGGTAGCACTATTCCCTAAGCTAGAGGCTGCGCTTAAAGATGCGACGGGCACTCAAGCGCTGAATAAAAATACACTCATTCTTCGGGCTGTTCGTGCGGTAAAAAAAGCGCTGCCGACCTTAACCGTGATCACCGATGTGGCGCTCGATCCCTATACGAATCATGGGCACGATGGCGTGCTCACCGCCGCGCAGGATGACGTGGATAACGATCGGACCGTAGAAATTCTTTGCCGCATGGCCGTCTTGCAGGCCGCGGCGGGGGTGGATTTTGTGGCGCCCTCTGACATGATGGATGGGCGGGTCGGCGCAATTCGCCAGGCGCTCGATGCGGCCGGCTATACGAGCACGGGCATTCTGGCTTATTCCGCTAAATATAATTCAGCCTATTACGGGCCATTTCGTGATGCGGTCGGCAGCGCCCAGGCCGCCGGTACGCGTTTACTGAGTAAGGCGACCTATCAGATGAATCCGGCTAATCGTCGCGAGGCTCTCAGTGAAGTGGCGCTCGATGAAAGCGAAGGGGCGGATATCGTCATGGTTAAACCGGCGGGTCCCTACCTCGATATTATCCGGGAGGTGCGTAATGCTTCAAAAAAACCGATCGCGGCGTATCAAGTATCGGGCGAGTACGCTCAGATTCATGCAGCGGCACGACTCGGTTGGCTCGATCTCGTGCGTTGTCGTGATGAATCATTGTTGGCGATCAAGCGGGCGGGGGCGGACATGATTTTAACCTATTTCGCGAAGGATGTAGCGAAGGCCTTGGCGAAGTGACGCCAAGCTGGGGCGCTTTTTGTTAGTTGCTTCGCGTCGGCGGCCGAGCGAATCCCCGCGCGGTACCGCGAGGGATCTGAGCCGCTCTTAGCGCAGCTTGCTGTGCTGGCGACTGTAGCCGAAGTACACCATAAAACCGAGGGCCAGCCAAATTAACAGGTTGAGCCAAGTGATGGTGGGCAGCGCGAACATTTGGGCGATGCAGATCACAATACCTAAGATGGGCACAAAAGGCACCCAGGGTGTCCGAAATGAGCGCGGGGCCTGGGGTTCGGTGCGGCGAAGGACCAGCACGCCGGCGCAGACGAGGGCAAAGGCCAATAACGTTCCGATCGAAATCAGTTCGCCCAGAAGGTTCAGGGGAAATAAACCTGAAATAATAGCGCACGCGATACCGGTGATCCACGTGGTTACGTGTGGGGTGCCGTGTTTCGGATGTATCTTCGCAAAGGTCGCAGGCAGGAGGCCATCCTTGGCCATCGCAAAGAAAATGCGGGGTTGGCCGAGGAGGGAGACGAGAATGACAGACGTAAGGCCCGCGAGCGTGGCTGCTTCGATTAAGTAGCGAAACAGAGCGGGCGCCTGGACCTGCTGCAGGGCATAGATGAAGGGGGCGTCGACGTTGAGCTTGGAGTAGTGCACGAGCCCGGTGAGCACCAACGATACGGCAATAAAGAGAAAAGAAACGATGAGCAGCGTCCCGAGTAAGCCAATGGGAAGATCGCGTTGCGGATTTTTTGTCTCCTGGGCGGCGGCGGAAACGCAGTCAAAGCCCACGTAAGCAAAGAAGATCGCTCCGGCTCCACGGAAGATGCCACTCCAGCCATGTTCACCGAAGACGCCAGAATTTGAGGGAATAAAAGGAGACCAGTTGGCGCGGACCAGCTCGCGGTGCCCGCTGAAATACCAAATCCCATAGCCAATGAGCGCGAGCAGGACCCCGACCTTGATCAGCACCATCACATTATTGAAACTGGCCGATTCTTTGATCCCGATATAAAGGACGTAAGTTAGGACGAGTGAGATAAAAACGGCGGGAAAATTAATTAACGCCCCCGTGGTGACGAGCTTGCCGTTGACTACGTCAAGCGGGGCGCTGGCGATGCTCGACGGCAGCACCAGATTAAATTCTGCCAGGATATCACGCGTCGCGCCGGACCAACTGACTGCCACCGCGGCGCCCGAAAAAAGATATTCTAGGATCAGGCACCAGCCGACGATCCAGGCGAAAATTTCACCTAAGCTGCCGTAAGTATAGGTGTAGGCGCTCCCCGAGACGGGGATCATTGCGGCCAGTTCAGCGTAGCATAGTCCGGCCAAGAGGCAGGCGAGGCCGGAGATGACGAAAGAAATGGCAATAGCCGGACCGCCGTAGAGAGCGGCCGCCTGGCCCGTTTGCACAAAAATACCGGCGCCCACCACTGAGCCAATGCCCAAGCTAATCAGACTGATCGGTCCTAAGGTGCGTTTATAGCCGTGATCAGCCGCGGCTTCGACTTGCAGTGAAGCGAGGCTTTTAGTGCGCAGCAGGCTCACGTTATCGGCTCGATTTGTTCAGTTTGCTGTGATGGCGACTGTAACCGAAGTAAATCGCGATGCCGATCGCCATCCAGATGGCCAGCCGCCACCAAGTATCGGCGGGCAGGGCATACATTTGGAGAAAGCAGATGCCCGCGCCGAGAATGGGCACGAGCGGCACCCACGGGGTCCGGAACGGCCGCGGGGCATCGGGCCGAGTTTTGCGCAGCACGATGATGCTGATGCAGACGATGACGAAAGCGAAGAGCGTTCCGATCGAGACCATTTCCCCGAGGATGGAAAGCGGCATCAGCCCGCCGAGGATGGCAGAAAGAACGCCCGTTATGATGGTGGTCACATAAGGGGTCTTAAAACGTGGGTGAACCTTGGCGAATACCGCGGGGAGTAGGCCATCATTAGCCATTGAGAAGAAAATGCGCGGTTGGCCCATGAGCATGACCAAGATAACCGAGCTCAAGCCCGCGATGGCCGCAATTTCCACCACAAAGCGAAGGGCAAATGGGGCGCCGGCCGCTTGCAGGGCATTCACGACCGGGGCGGCGTTATTCAGCTCCGTATATTTCGACATACCCGTTAAGATGACGGAGATCGTAATGAAGAGCACAGTGCAGATGAGCAAAGAACCGACGATGCCCATGGGCATATCTTTCTGCGGATTCTTGGCCTCCTGTGCAGCCGTCGAGACGGCATCAAATCCGATGTAGGCGAAGAAAATAACGGCCGCGCCTTTGAAGATTCCGCTCCAACCGAATTGACCGTAAGTCCCCGTGTTGGCGGGAATGAAAGGGGTCCAATTTTTTACGGCTAGGTCGTGGTGGCCGAGGAGATACCAAATGCCAAAGCCGATAATGGCTAACAGTACGGACACCTTAGTGACGACCATGTAATTATTAAAGGTGGCTGATTCTTTGATGCCAATCACCAGGAGCCAGGTCAGCACGGCAATGATCCCGACAGCGGGAAGATTTATGAGGTGGCCCGTGCTGACGAGGTGGCCGTTGACATAATCGAAAGGCGCTTGGGTCAAATGGACTGGCAGGACGATATTGAATTCCTTTAAAAAAGCGACGAAGTGGCCGGACCAGCCGACGGCGACGGTGGGAGCGACAAAAAGATATTCGAGGATCAAATCCCAGCCAATGATCCAAGCGAAGAATTCGCCAAGGGTCGCGTAAGAATAGGTGTAGGCACTGCCGGAGATCGGAATCATGGCGGCAAATTCTGCGTAGCAAAGTCCGGCAAACAAACAGCCGAGCCCTGAGATCACAAAAGAAATGGCGATGGCCGGACCCGCATATTGCGCGGCCGCTTGACCGGTGAGGACGAAAATGCCGGCGCCAATAATTGCGCCGATGCCGAGGCTGACGAGATTCATGCGCGAGAGGCTGCGGCGAAGGCCGACATCAGCGGCGGCTTCTTTTTGCAGAGACTCGATCGATTTAGTTTGGAACAGACTCATGGGGTGTGGGTTGGTTTCCGTTAGAAGATCTAGGCGAACAGGTTTAAATTAGAAGGCTGAGCGAGGGGCATGAATCGAATCCCTGAGGAAAAGCAGGGGGGCTTGCTCGGATTGCGTTGGGCCAGGTGCGGCAACAAACCTTTTTATTGGCCTAACCTTAAGATGATCAGAGTGAGGTTTCCTCAGTGGGGCTCACTCGATTCGATTAACTGCGGCTGCGTTTACCGCGGCTAGGTTTTTCCTCAGCATCGTCGCCGTCATCGTCCTCAGAATCTTTATCTTCTTTTTCCGGCTTGGCATCGCCTTCTTCCTCATCGTCATCCCATTTCAGCGAGGCGTCGCCCTTGAGTTTAGCTTCTTCGCCTTCTTCCACCTCAGGGAGATCATCCTCCTCGTCTTCCGCGGAACGTTTTTGGGTTTCGTCTTCATCATCGCCGTGACCGGCCGGCATGAAATCGAGGATGGCCGTGATTTCCTGAAAGAGATGGACGGCCTTGCCCTCGATGAAATCGTTATTTTGCGCTTCGCGGAGTTGGTCTTCCACCTCGTCGATGGTGAGTTTCTCCTCAAAATCGAGGAGATCGTTGAGCAGCTTAACGCGGAGGCGGGTGATGTGGTCGAGGAAATCGGCGTAGGGCCCATTTTCTTCATCGATCACATCGGGTAGGGCAAAAAGTTTTTCTTCGGACTCGAGTAAAGGTTGTTTGGTCCGAGCGAGCCGAACGCGGCCTTTGCCGAGATCCTTATTAATACGGAAGGGAATGAAGGCGCGTTCGAAGAGATTGGCGTCGAAGCCGTATTCGCGGAGCGGCTCAATCAGCTCAATGATATAATCCACTTGCCGCGGATCGATAATGCTGAGGCCGTCTACGTCCCAGTGGACGGGATCGCTCGTTTCCCCGACCCACCAATTGTGGTCTTCGCCGAGCCGGACAATGCACCATTCAAGAAGAGGAGTTCCTTTCGCCATATAGTTAGAATTCGCTGCACGAAAAGGGGTCGGTTCCGTCCTTGTCAAATCTTGAAACGCATAATCGCGTAAATTCTTTTACCGCCGTGCTCGGGCAGGAATTTTTGGCGGCAGGGTGGGCCGGGGGGCTGAAATAACAAGATCAAAGATTTTGCCCCCGGATCACCGGCGCACGCTTGTAACTTAGCGCATCAATGCCAGCATTCCCGCCCATGGGTTGGCTTTATCAAAATGCAATCAAACCAGCGCTCTTCCGCCTCGATCCAGAGCAGGCGCACGAGCTGAGCGTGCAGGCGCTCGCCCTTCTGGGGCGGGTGCGTCCGCTTTGCGCCGCCTTCGAGCGGCTCCAGCAACTGCCCCCGGCGGCCTATCGGCCGATCGATTTTTGTGGGCTTAAATTTCCTAACGCAGTTGGCCTAGCCGCCGGTTTTGACAAAAATGGCTGGGCTTGGCCCGCGGCGGCTGCTTTGGGCTTTGGTCATGTGGAGATCGGGACAGTTACGCTACACGCGCAGCCGGGTAATCCACGGCCTCGGGCCTTTCGTTACCCCGCTGAGGCGGCGGTAATTAATCGTATGGGCTTCAATAATGCGGGAGCGGCGGCCTTGGCGGCACGGCTGGTTCGATTGCCAGGGCCCGGCCAACGATCAATTCCGCTCGGGATTAATTTAGGTAAAAGTAAAGTAGCGACGCTTGATCAAGCGACCGAAGATTATCTTGGTAGCTTTCGCTTACTGGCCGACCACGCCGATTATCTCGTCGTTAATGTAAGTAGTCCGAACACTCCGGGGCTGCGCGAATTGCAGGATGCGGCTTGGCTGAAACCGTTGCTCGCTGCGCTCGTGGCCGAGAATCAAGGGCGCGTCGCGGCGGGTAAAGCGCGCCGCCCTTTGTTGCTAAAGATCGCGCCGGATCTCACTTTTTCGCAAATCGATGCCGCTCTTGGCGTGATCGATGAGCTGAAGCTGGATGGTATCATTGCGACGAACACAACGCTGGCACGACCCGGCGCACTCGCCACGGTTAACCAAGCGGGCGGGCTGAGCGGGCGGCCGGTACGGTCGCGCTCCACCGAGATTATTAATTATATCGCGCGGACCACGCAGGGACGTCTGCCCATCATCGGCGTCGGTGGCATCATGGACGAGGTCTCGGCTGGCGAAAAAATGGATGCAGGGGCGTCGTTAGTGCAGCTTTATACTGGTTTGATTTACCGTGGGCCATTTTTCGCGGCGGAAATTGCCCGCGCTCTCGCCGAGCGGCAGCGCCGGTGATTTAAGTTGCTGGCGCGGCAACCGGCGCCGCGTTGCCTGCAATCCCAAGCACTAAATCATCCAATCGCTGGCATCCACGCCGAGCGTATCTTTTTTCTGGCGGGGACGAATGACGAGATCTTCGCCTTTATAATAAGCGATGCTGTGCGCCGGGACAGATTCTAGTAACCAAACATTGCCGCCGATAACCGTGTGCGCCCCGATGCGCGTGTCGCCGCCGAGGATCGTGGCATGCGCATAAATGGTCACATAATCTTCAATGTCGGGATGGCGCTTGCCGCCTTTGATGGGGAGACCGGCGCCATCAACCTCGAATGATTTGGCGCCTAGGGTTACTCCTTGATAAAGTTTTACATGTTGGCCGATGGTCGCGGTCTCTCCGATCACTACTCCAGCGCAGTGATCGATGAAAAAATGCGTATCAATTTGGGCGCCCGGATGAATATCCACTCCGGTGCGCTCATGCCCGTATTCGGTGAGCATTCGTGGCAGCAGGGGGACTTGCAGTTTATAGAGTACATGCGCAATGCGCTGGAGGGAGATCGCGAGGACGCACGGGTAGGCGACAATGATTTCTTCTACGCTGCGAGCCGCTGGATCGCCTTCATAGGCCGCGGTGACATCGGTTTGCACGACCCGGCGGATTGCGGGTAATTGGGTGAGGAGATCGGTGGAGATCCGCCGAGCATTGCTCGTGGGGTCAGTATCACGCGAGAAGCGCAGGCTTTTTTCTAATTCCGTGGTTAGGCGCTGTTCGATCTTGGCCAAGAGACGATCCAACCAAGCCGGGACATCTTTTTGGGCTAAGCTGCTTTGTTCGAAATAACCGGGAAACAGCAAATGCATGAAATCACGGGCCAACTCCGCTACGCTGTCTTGGGATGGCAAGTTGACTCCATCGAGATGGTTAATGCCCCCATCCCGTGCATAAGATTCCAGCAAGGCCTGTTTGATCGAGTGGGGGTTCATGGCTAAAAGACTTTAAACACTGTCATGGGATTTAATCCACCGGTCAAATGTGTTGGGGTGGATCTTTGTCATATCTAGCCTCGCAACCGGCTGCGTTATTTTCGCATTAAAGAATCGGCGCACTCAACTCGCGTGATTTCTTCAACTGGAAGATGTTCACAGTTGCCGATTTCCTCATTGAGGAAAAGTGGTGCTCGGGACAGGACTCGAACCTGCACGCCTTACGGCACACGCACCTCAAACGTGTGTGTCTACCAATTCCACCACCCGAGCATTCCAACTTTGGAAGGGTGAGATAGTTAAATCCATTCCGGCTTGTAAAGCCCCGAAATGCGCTTGCTTCGAGGTTTCTTCTATGGGCAAACTATGCACTTCCCGCACATCTGACCTGATGCTGCGGATCACCAAGCACACCTACGCAATTACACGGGTTAACTACGCCCGTTTTCCGCCCTTCATGGACGATATCAAGCCCGCCAACGAATCCAACGACTCTGGTTTAAACAAACTAGACCTGAGTCAGTTGCAATCTTTCAGCTTCGGCACCCAGTGGTCTGAAGTTAAGCCCGTGTCCCCCGCCGGACGCCGTGAACGCGATTTCGATCGCCCCGGACGCCGCGATGACGCTGGTGGGCATGGGGCGCCGCCCCGTGACCGACGCTCGTTTCAAAAACCGGGTGGCCCCACTCCTGGTGGTGCTGGTTTTGCCCCTGGCGGTCCGAGCCGGGAAGGTCAGCCGCAAGGTGGCGAACATCGTCGCTTCGATCGCGGAGCTCCTCAAGCCGGTGATCGCCGTCAAGAATTTCATGGTGAAGATCGCCGCGAAGGCGGCGGTCAGTCATTTGATCGGGGGCCTTACATTAGTCCCTATTTTGTGGCGACCTGCTATCCCGAGGACACCGGCTTTGCGGCCATGGTCAAGGCGGTCCGCGCCTCCTGCCGTACTTATCAGCTGTTTGAGATCACGAAAGCGGTCTTAGAGAAAAATGATCGCTTCATAGTCGTACTGCAGCGCGCTCGCGCGGAGCGGCCAATGCGTCAGAGCCGCGCCCCAGAGGGTGCGCCGGCGGCCGAAGGTTCGGCGGAGTCGGCGAGCAAGCCTGTGCAGGAAAAGCTCAACCCGATATATATGTCGCTGCCTGATCATCTGCCTTTCGATACGGAAGATGCCGCGATTCAACACGTCCTGAGTAATAATCTCGGCGCATTTTTTGACATGCAGGAAGTGGAGATCGAAGCCCCTAAAGGAAATTTCCCCATCATTAATAAATGCGGCATTACGGGTGAATTGCTCGGGCCACCGAATCATCATCGTTATCAGCAGGTTTTACAGCAGCACTATGAGTCTAAACTCAGCCGCATGCCGTTTGAGCGCTTCCGGGAAAGCATTATCTCCGCGCGCGAACCTGAGGTGCTCGCCGCTTGGATGGAGAAAATGAAAAAAGCCACGCGCTATACGTGGAAAACGCCGGTGGCTAAAGCCCCCGCTGTGGCTGCGAGCGAAGGGGCGGTTCCCGCTGATGCTAATATTGCAGAGGCCGCGGCACCCGAGACGGTGGCCCCCGTGGCGGAGACGCCCGCGCCGGATGCACCTGCTCCTATCAGTTTCGACAGCGTGGAGGAAGCTCGCCTGCATCTGCTCGCTAACGTCCGCGACAAATTAGTGCGCGCCGTCGAGAATGTGCGTTTCCAAGGCAAGTTGATTGAGAAACTTCCTGTTGGTGAAATTCGTCGCGCGCTGGAGGGCCACGTCGAACGCCAGCGTCGTTTCCCCCTCGACACGGCCAACGCGCTCCGCGGTCGTCTGCGCCGCGAGAGTTTTACGATCTTTAAGAAAGGATCCCGCGGTGTCTCTTATGTTTGCGCCGTTAAACGCCGCTTCCGGATTCCAGGCCAAGTGTTCTCTGAGACCATTACTAAGCTCATCGATTTTATTGAGAAAAATCCGATGGTGCACATCAAGGATCTGCCTAAGATTTTTCTTTCGATCGAGATCCCCGTAGCCGCACCGGTTGCCGCGGTTCCGGCAGCCGAGCCCGTAGCACCAGCAGTTGCTTTGACGCCTGAGCAGGCAGAAAAGCTGCGCAAGATGAGCAACGATCTTCGTTGGCTCGTCATGGAAGGCTATGTCACCGAGTTCTCTGACGGTAAGCTATTTGCCTCGCCGCCTGTGGCCCCTCAGGTGGCTAAGCGCGCCGAGGCCGGCGAAGACGAGAACGACCCGGTTGATTTCCCGGAGGCCCCGAGTGCCGCGGCGACCCCGGCTGCGGCGGTCGTTCCCGCTCCTGCTGCGGAAGTTGCGGCGACTGCTGCTGAGCCGGCTGCGGCCGCCGAAGTTCCGGTGGCACCAGTGATTGAAGAGCCCAAGCCTTAAGCTCGGGTCCATTCATTTTCAAAGCCCGCTTTTACGAGCGGGCTTTTTTATGCCCACGCTGCCTTGGCTAGCGCAGCACCAGATGATGCCGGTCGCCGGCCACAATCGATAACGTCAAGTGCCAGGAATTTGCCGGTAACCAATCTCCGGTTTTATCCGGCCATTCCACGGCCAAGCACCAGGGTGTCACCAGAAATTCCTCGAGCAGAAGTTCATCCAGTGCAGATTTTTTATCCAAACGGTAAGCGTCCAAATGCACGAGGGTGCGCTCGCTGCCTTGATAGATGGAATAAATAGCAAAAGTCGGGCTCGTCACATGCTCACTCACGCCGAAACCCTGCGCGAGGCCCTGCACGAAAGTTGTTTTGCCGACGCCCATGTCGCCATGCAGCGCCAGTGTGGTGTCCGGCGGCAGCGCGGCCGCTAATTCAGCCGCGAGGGCTCTAGTTTGCTCCGCTGACTCGGTGGTGACACCAACTTTAAGTTTTTGGAGTATGGTCATGGCGCGTGGGGCAAATCAGCGCAGGTGCTCATAGCCGCGATAATCTTCTAGGCGCAAGGCCGCGGGCGGAAATTCCGCGCGGCGAACGAAGTGTCCGAGGAGAGATAATTTTGTCTGGGGGAATCGCCGATGCCATGCGCGGGCTAACTGAGCGGCGTTGGCGCGGGCCCTCACCACGATGAGCAACTCATAATCTTCGCCGTCACTGAGGGCGTGAAAGAGTGCGCTTTTTTTAGTGGTGCGTGCCCGCTGGCGAGCCGCCGGACTGAGCGGAATAGCGGTTGCGCCCAGGGCGGGGGTGAGACCGGCGGGGGTGAGGGCGTTGAGATCTTGGGCGAGGCCGTCGCTGACATCCATCATGGCGCTAACTTCTGGACGATTAGCCAGCCAAGCGCCTTCGGCTAAACGCGGCGAGAAAGTATAGTGATGCCCCAATAAGCTGCCGCCGAGTTTTCCTGTGACGTAAATGCCGTCTCCTCGTTGCGCGCCCGCGCGGGTAACGACTCGCTGGCCGGTGGCCTCGCCATGTAGCGTCAAGAATGCGCCAAAAAAACCAGCGGGGCCCTGCGTGATATCACCCCCGACAATTTTTACCTGATATTTTAGTGCGCAGCTGGCGAGTCCGCGGTAAAAAGATTTTAGCCAGGCTAAGCTCGTTTCGGGCGCGAGAGCGAGCGAGACCACGGCGGCGCTGGGCCGTCCGCCCATGGCGGCGATATCGCTGAGATTACGTTTGAGCAGTTTAGCACCGACGGCGCGGGGGGCGACGTGCTGATCGAAGTGTTGACCGTAGATGACGGGGTCTGTGGTGACGAGTTGATGGCGTCGCGTCGGGGGCAGCACCGCGCAATCATCGCCGATACCAAAGGGGGCGGGCGGGGAAGCTGGGCCGAGCCACCGACGAATCTCGGTAATTAAGCGCCGCTCCCCGTAGGCGCTGACTGCGTGGCTGCGATTAGAAGTAAAAGGCGTCATGATTACTGCGGCAAACCAGAGAGCACGATGAGGACAGTATTTAAGTTGAACAACCCGTGAGCAATTATTGGGGCGCGAATATCGCCCGTGGTTTCATAAATCAGTGCAAGAATTATGCCCAGCAGTGCGAGGGGGAGGAAGCTGGCCCAGTTGGCGTGGACTGCCCCAAATAAGGCGCCACTTAAAATGAGGGCGGTGGGGCGACCGAGATGCTGCCGGCAAAAGCGATAGAGTCCGGCCCGGAAAAGTAATTCTTCGTAGAGCGGGGCGAAGACGCAGGCGACAAGCAGCATTCCGGCGATCACGTAGGGCGATTTAGTTTGGGCGAAAATAGCGATGAGATCCTGCGGAGCGGCGGGTAAACCCAAGGCTTCAATCAGTAAGGTCCAAAGCCAATTGGCGGCGACGATGAGCGGCAGGGCTGTTAATAATGCCGTGCTCGCAGCAAGGCTGAGTTTGCTCCACGAACGCGTGGGTGTCGGCGTGACGGGGGGCGGGGTGCTGGGGCTGGCCCACGTTCTCTGGATCCAGTGGAAGAGGCCCCAGCCGAGCAGACCGCCGCCGTCAAAACTTAAGCCGTTCAAGCAAAGTTGCAGTCCTTCGCGGTCGACTGATTTTGTGATGATCGTTTTGAAAATACCTTGCGCGGCCAGCTGGCAAAACGCCCCCGTGCCGAGAATAAAGAAAATAAATAGGCTAAATTCTGCCAGGGTCAGGGGCCACGCTGGTAGAGTTTGGGGCCTGAGCCAACGCGCGCGTTCGGCGGGCTGAGTAACGAGGCGTTGAAAAAAATAAAGACCGGCCAGCAGCAAGAATAGCTCAAAGAGCATTAAGATTTGCTGGAGGGGTTCAGTCGGCATGGCGTGGCTTTATCTTTGGCGGTCTCGCAGCAAAAAACCAATCAGAAACACCCGATGACCAACCGCCCGCTCACGCGATGGCGACTAGTCTTTATACGCGCCCATGAAAGTAGCGTTAGCCCTGCGCGCTTAAACCATCTTGCCGTTAGCGTAGACGATCTTGCCGGACACGATGGTGGTCTTCACGCGACCGGTCAGTTGTTGCTGATTCCAAGGCGAATTGATCGATTTGCTAAAAGCACCGTAGGTATTGTAGAGCCACGTCTCATTGGGATTGAAGATGCAAACATCCGCGACGGCGCCAACCGCGAGAGTGCCGGCCGGGAGTTTTAGGATATTCGCTGCCTTGCGCGTCATGAGGTCGATGACTTGGGCTAGCTTAAATTTACTTTTCCGTACGAGGACATCGAGGCAGATGGGCAAAGCCGTCTCGAGCCCGATAATTCCATTCGGGGCATAATCAAATTCGCGGTCTTTTTCCTCGGGGGCGTGGGGCGCGTGGTCGGTGCCGATGCAGTCGAGCGTTCCATCTTTCAAGCCGGCGATGATCGCTTGGCGATCTGCTTCCGTGCGCAACGGCGGGTTCATCTTGAGGTTGGTGTCGTAAGTGCCGAGCGCATCTTCGGTCAGGGCAATGTGATGAGGGGTGGCTTCAGCCGTGACGTTGACCTTGTCTTGCTTGGCTCGGCGCATGAGTTCGACGGAGTGAGCCGAACTGATGTGCTGCATGTGAATATGGGCACCGGTGTAGCGCGAGAGGATGATATTGCGCGCCACGATGATGTCTTCGGCGGCGTGCGGCCAGCCCTTGAGGCCTAAACGGGTCGACATCACGCCTTCATTCATGACGGCCTTGTCGGTCATCGACTCATCTTGGCAGTGGTCGAGAATAGTCAGGTCGAACATTTTAGCGTATTCGACGGCGCGGTGCATGAGTTCGTTGGACTGAATGCACAAGCCGTCATCGGTGAGGGCGACGACCCCTGCTTTTTTTAATGAGCCATGGGGGGCAAGTTGTTGCCCCTTCATCCCCACCGTAATGCAGCCAGTGGCGTAAACATGCACCGGGGCGTTAGCGGCGGCGGCGTTGATGAGTTGAATGGTCCCCGTATTATCAGCGACGGGGGACGTATTAGGCATGCACACCACCGAAGTGAATCCGCCGGCGGCGGCAGCTTGAGAGCCTGTCAGGATGGTCTCTTTGTGCGTCTGGCCGGGTTCGCGGAAATGCACATGAATATCCACGAGACCAGGACAAACCACGAGCCCGCGGGCATCGATGACCTGCGCAGTTTTTTTCTGGGCCGGGGTCAGTGTTTTGACGAATTTACCGTCGGCAATGAAGACGTCACTGACTTTATCCCGCCGGGAGGCGGGATCGATGACGCGGCCGTTTTTAATGATGAGAAAGCTCATGAGAGGGTGGCCTTAATAAAAATTATTCGACAGGGGAGAGGACGGCTTCAGGTTGGCCGCCGGCGCAGAGGTAGAGAGCGGCCATGCGGACGGCGATACCGTTGGTGACTTGCTGGAGGATTACGCTGCGGGGCGAGTCAGCGATATCGCTGTCGATTTCAACGCCGCGGTTGATCGGCCCCGGATGCATGATGATGGCATCCGGTTTGACCCAGCTGGCACGGGTATAATTGAGGCCAAACATGCTGGTATATTCGCCAATGGAGGGGAAGTGGCTGACGCCTTGGCGTTCGTGTTGAATGCGGAGCAGCATGACCACGTCGGCATCCGCGAGGGCGGTGCGGAGATGATGCGAGACTTTGACGCCCATGGATTCGAACCAGCGGGGGACGAGGGTAGAGGGTCCGACAATCGTCACATCAGCCCCGAGTTTGGTGAGGGCGTGAATATTAGAGCGGGCCACTCGGCTAAAGAGAATATCGCCGAGGATGACGACCTTGCGGCCTTTCAGATTGCCGAGTTTCTCGCGCATCGTGAACACATCGAGCAAGGCTTGCGTTGGGTGTTCGTGCGCGCCGTCACCGGCATTGATGACGGGAATATCTAACACTCGGCTCAGGTAGAGTGGGGAACCACTCGCCGAATGACGCAAAACGATCATATCGGCATTGAGGGCCTGGATATTTTGCGCGGTATCGCGGAGCGTTTCGCCCTTGGTCGTGCTGGAGGCGGCGGCGTCGAAGGAGATGACATCTGCGCTCAAAAGTTTGGCCGCCATCTCGAAGGACATGCGGGTGCGGGTGCTGGGCTCGAGGAAAAGATTAACGATCGTCTTGCCACGCAGCGCGGGGACTTTCTTGACCTTGCGGTCGAGGATGCGGCGGAAGGCGCCGGCCGTGATCAGCAATTGTTCGATCTCAGCGCGGCTGAGCTCTTCGATGGTCAGGAGATGTTTACGATGCCAGGGCACGGGCGGAGGGATTTAATTTTTTCTTCACAGGTTTAACTTTTAAAAGGGCCGAGGCAGCCGGAATAGTAATGGAATCTTGGCTCGACTGCTGGGCATCGAGGTGGACTTTCACTTTTTCTGTGTCGGTTGCGGTAATCGTGAGGCCACAGTAATTGGCGGCGATAGGCAGTCGGCGGCCACCGCGATCCACGAGTATCGCCAGTTCAACTAACGCTGGGCGGCCATGATCAAATAATTCAGCGAGGGCCGCCTTGATGGTCCGGCCCGAGTAAAGAACGTCGTCTACGAGAATGACGGTGGCGCCATTAACATCGTGGGGAATGACGGTAGGGGAGAATTCTTTCGGAATGGGGTGGCGGCCGATGTCATCCCGATGGAACGAGATATCGATCGTGCCGAGTTCGAGCCGCAGGCCGGCTTTTTTTAACCGAGCGGCTAAGCGCTGTGCGAGATTGAGGCCACCGTTAGCGATACCTAGGAGCAGTAAATTCTTGGTCTGCTGGTGCCGTTGGGCAATGGCGGTAGCGATTCGACCGATGGCTTGGTCAATGGATTGCGCGTCGTGCTTCAGGAGAGTGGCCACGAGACCGAGGTTTTGAGGGGTGGTAGGGGAGGCGTCCAGCGCAAAGCACTATCTCGTTAAACACGGAGCGAATCGCTCCCTGATTTGCCACAAAAAGCACAAAAGGCGCAGAATCGGCCGAGGCAGGCGGCGGAAAAGAAGAAATTGAGAAAGTGGAAAATTGGGAAACGGCAGCCGAAAGCCAGAGATCGGCTCCATAACCCATAACCTCTGACCTCTGACCTCTGACCTCTCACCTCAAGCGCACGAGCCGCCACAAAAAGCACAGGGGGCGCAGAATCGGCCGAGGCATGGATCCGTTAAGCTCAGAGCGGGGTAACGCAATCGGGTGCTTGGTAGCGGGAATTGTTCATCTTCGGGTCGACGCGATGGCTCTGCATCATTTCGCTGGGGAGCGGACGGCAGAGTCGGGTAAGCTGAGTTGGGTCGAGCGGGGTATCGCCCAGCCAAGCGGGGCCGCTATTGGGGCCTAACATCACGGGCATGCGGTCATGAATGGGTTGCAGGAGAAAGTTGGGGGTAGTCGTGACGAGGCAAAATGCCGCAGGGCCCTGCTCGCTGGCGGGTGACCATAGTCCGGCAAAGAAAAAACCTTGGCCGGTTTTTAAGGTGAAATAATGCGGCAGGCGCGCGGTGTCTTGTTTTTCCCATTCATAAAAACCATCGGCGAGGACGAGGCAGCGGCGATAGAGCGTCGCTTCACGAAAGCTGCTTTTGCTTAATAAAGTTTCAGCGCGAGCATTGCCCAGTATCAGGGGGCGCTGAGCCGGGCTGCGGGCGGGTAGGGTTAGGCCGAAGCTCAGTCGCGCCCATTGGGGGGAGCCCTGTTGGGTGATGACGGGCATGAGGCTGGTGAGAGCCACGTTGTAGTGTGGCGTCCAGTCCGCATCTGCTGCGGGCAAGGTATCCTTGAGGCCAGCCGGCAAGGCCACGCGGTCAATTTTTTTAAGAGTATAACGAAGGCACATGGCTCGCCAACGCGGGTGGCAGTTGGGTCCCGAGTGTGGCTGGGGAGCACCATAAATCAAGGGGTTGAGCGAAACTATGCTTAAAAACACAAAGGCCGCTCACCCCTGAGCGGCCTTTAACCCTAACCTAACACCAAATAACCCTTGAACTACACTGCGTATGATGCGGCCGGCGCGAAAACGTTCAAAAAATTATAAGCCAAGTGCCTGCGCCAATTCTAGGGTAGGAAATGCCTCGGGGTCATGTCAGCGATGTGCAAGATTGACCGCAGCATCATGCTGGTGCGGGGGTGCCGATGCAGCGAAATATCGGGTTTTTCGCTGCATACATATACATGGCGCTGATTTTAAGAGACTAGCAGACTCAGGTCGGAGTCGGAGAGTGGCGCTTCATAGCGGCGAGTATACTTTCTTGTTTTATTGTATGTAAAACTCGCTTGCCCTTTTTTAGTAAGACCGCGAGTTAGTGGGGCTTGCTGGAATCCGATAATTCTAAATGGTTTACCACTGAACTCGCTCCCCATGAGCAAGCTCTGAGGGCTTATCTTCGCGGCCTGGTCAACCCCTCGGAGATTGATGATATTGTGCAAGAAACCTATGTGCGTTTGCTCCGCGCGCGCGATCGCGGCAATATTGTTTCACCTCGTGGGCTGCTTTTCGCGACTGCCCGCAATGCCGCGCGCGATCTGTTTCGTCGTCGGACTACGGCTAATACGATTTCTATAGCGGATTTTGCTGATTCGCGCGTCATCGACAACGCGCCGAATGCCGCAGAGAATGCTAGCCGTCATCAGGAGACCGACCTCCTTGCGGCTGCGATCGCGGAGCTGCCGCCTCGCTGCCGTGAAATCCTTGTTTTGCGTAAATTTGAAAATCTCTCCCATCGTGAAATCGCCAAAAAGCTGGGTATCTCTGAGCACACTGTGGAATCGCAGCTTACTAAGGGACTGCACCGCTGCGTGGAATTCTTTGCCCGTCACGGTTTGCCCTAAGCCATGAATCCGCGTTCACCTGATTTTCCTGCCGAGATACTCTGCGCAACTGCCGCGAGCTGGACAGTGCGTCGAGATCGCGGACTTTCTGCGGCAGAATCCATTGAATACGAGCTCTGGCTCGCGGCCGATCCGCGCCACGCCACTGCCATGAAGCTTTCGTCAGCTGCGTGGTCGAGCCTCGATGGTTTGCCTGAAAGCGTCGCCATACCCGTGCTGGCTGCCGCCCGCCGGCACCATTCGTTTTGGCGCCAGGCGATCATCGCAAGCACCTTGGCGGCCGCCGCCGCTCTGGCGATCGGCGTATTTGTTTGGTCGCGTCATGCGCCCGCTAATCCAGCCATTGTTTTTAGCGCGCACAGTGCGGCACGCACGGTGACGCTCGCAGACGGCTCATTCGTCCAACTCAACATCGACAGTCAAGTGGTTGAACAGTTTACCGCCAGCGAACGTCACGTCCTACTCGTTCAGGGTGAAGCGCACTTCAGCGTCACAAAAAATCCCGCACGTCCGTTCATCGTTCGTGCTGGTGCGCTTCAGGTTCGCGCGGTCGGCACCGCTTTTAATATTAAGCTCCAATCCTCGGCTGTTGATGTCATCGTCACCGAAGGACGCGTTCAAGTTGCCTCGGCTACGGACGCGGATCACTTCGCCCCTAGCTCGGCGCTTAACGTTGGGGGGCGGGCCGTCCTGCGCAGTGATTTATCGGTTGCGACTGATTTGAGCCAGGCGCTCGTGTGCTCCCAGTTGGCGCCCACTGAGATGGTGCGTGCTTTGGCTTGGCGCGAGCCGCTCCTTCGGCTTGGTGGCGCTACGCTGGCCGAGCTGGCGCTAGAGTTTGAGCGCAGCACGGGGCGACGGCTCGTGTTTGCCGATCCGGCGATTGCCGAACTCCGTTTTGGTGGGCGCTTTCGCGCAGGCGACCTCGAAGGGTTTACGCAGGTTTTAGCCAATACCCTAGATATCGAAGTCGAGTACGCGGCGGATGGAACTATTACTTTGAGGAAAATAAATCCACTTTCTCGATAACGGATGTTACACTTTGTTGCGTCTTCCTCTCGCCGTCGACTTACGAGTCGATGGGTTACCCCCCAGATTTCAACCCTTCTTGGCCAGCGAGTCGGCTTTCTCAGCCCGCTCCTGGTGCTCCTGCTAATTTTCTGTTTTGGTGGGCGGGCCTCGCTCCTTATTGGCGCCGAACCCGTTCGCCAGACCTTTGCCCTCGAGGCGGGGGATGCAGAAATCATGTTGGAGAAATTCTCTGAGCAAGCCGGCGTGCAAATCGTCTACATGCTTGGTGAAGTGCGCGGTGTGATAACTAATCCGGTCCAAGGTGCCTATGCGATACGTGAGGCGCTCGATCGGTTGGTTGCTCGCACGGCGCTGAGGGTCGAGGTCGAAGGGAAAACCGGAGCCTACGTGATCAAGCGTGAACGCACCCCGCAGTCACCCACGCCGCTGCCGCCAGTGTCCAGTGCCCCCCCCAACACCACCATGAAAAAATCATCCCGCACAATCCTCGCTGTCCTAGCCTCTTGGCTCGCCGCAGCGGTTACTGCTGATGCCCAGACGGCAAACTCATCGACTACGCCGGGCTCGAGCCAAGGTGCTCAGCCGACACCGCCCAAGGAAGAAGTAATTCAACTTTCAAAATTCGAAGTTACCACCACTCAAGATAAGGGTTATGTAACCTCTAATGCGGCTACTGGGTTTAAGACTAACCAGCAATTATTGAGCATCCCTCAAGCCGTGACAGTTGTTACGCGCGACCTCATTGAGGATATCGGATTTAGCGCTTCGTCTGATGCTTTGCAGTTTGCCGGCGTCGGCCGGTTAACCGTTGGAACGGAGGCCAGTATGTTGCGCGGTAATCGGATCGGGAATCCCATTGTTGACGAATTTCCTAACGGCGGGCCGCCTTATCTCGATAATATCAATATTGACTCATACGAAGTCATCCGTGGGGCCGCCGCAGTTTTCTATATTAATTCTAATCTAGGTGGTGCGGTCCTCAAGACGACCCGCAAACCATTACCGTATAAAGCAACTACCCTCGGATTTAGCACTGACCAGTACGGTACTTATCGAGCGACGATCGATACCACCGGGCCGCTTTTTTCTATTGGGGAGGGTAAATTCAGCTACCGATTTGACGGCGTCATGCGCGGAGGAGAGCAATTCTTTAAGTATCGTTCCGAAGACACGTATGGATTGTTTCCGACGTTACAGTTCAAATATAAAGATACAACCGTACGGGTTGCCATGGATTATATGAAGCTGGAGCATTATCCCCAGTCTCATTCTTTTTTAACACCTGAAGGCCAAGTCTATACTGGGGCTGGGCGGAGTGAGAATTATCAAGCGCCTGATAACTTAGAAGCTTTCACGGCCAAGCAAGTGCGACTCTCGCTCTTGCATCGTTTTTCTGAGGATTGGGAAATGAAATTCAGTGCTTCCAATAATAGATATTTGCGCGGGCCGACTGGAATCATTCTTCCGGGTGGAGGGGTTGATTGGGTTAAGGAAACCGTGACATTTAACGCCCGCCGAAACTTTCAGGATTTCAACAGCAACTACGCCATGGGTGACGTTAGCGGAAAATATGTGATCGCTGGGGTAAAAGCTCAAACGCTGGCAGGCTTTCAGTTTACGGAAGGCACCTCCGATGCCCTTTTCCAAAGTTCAACCACTTTCGGCGACGGCACGAACCGAGTCACCCGGTCAATCAGCGCTCCGAATATGGGCTCAGTTATTATTCCCAATTTAGCATCGTATCCGCAGTCAGCTAATCCCGGTGGCAGAAGCATCGGCAACGCCTTAATCGCATATGTCCAGCAGCAAGCCGACGTCATCCCTGATCGTCTGTCGTTGGTGGCGGGTTGGTCAAGTTGGGGCAACCAGAGTACTTCGATTCCAAATCCTTCAGCGGCTCGCCCGGCGCCTTCAACCACCACGAGAAGCAGCGGTCTCCTTCATCGCTATGGTTTGGTCGGATATATTACGAAAGAAATCTCTGTGTACGCTCTTGAGTCGACCACTCTGCAACCCAACACCTTCGGGATTATGGCTAATGGTCAGCAGCTACCAAATCAAATAGGCAATGCGCAGGAAGTCGGTATTAAGTTTGCCCTTTTTGGCGGCAAAATTTCTTCGACCTTCTCCCTCTTTGATATGGGTCTTACCAATCAGTCGACTTTTGCTGGCGTGCTGCCTGACGGTAGAAGCTATTCCAATCTCATTGGGTCCACCGTTCAAAAGGGCTGGGACGTAGACTTGGAGGTCAGGCTGCTCCCTAACTGGCAATTAATAGCAACGGCCTTCAGTGGTGATAATAAAACTGCGACGGGAGCTCCGGTCTCAGCTAGCTATCGCTCATCTTGGAGTCTTTTCACGCGCTACGATTTTACGCCCAACACACTTAAGGGGCTCTCGATCGGCGGTGGAGCTACCACTAAGACAGGTTGGATCGTTTCTAGCGGTGGCCTTATTTTGCCCACGCCCAAAGCATTCATCGATGTGCAAGATGGTCTCTTGGTTAATGTCTTCGCTAGTCTCAAGATTGGCCGGCATTGGACGGCGCGGATTAATATTGAAAATCTCTTAGATGAGACTTTTCCCGCTGGTTTTCAAGCTGCCTGGTTAGTTGATCCAAGTAATCCTCGGACCACTTCGCTAGGCACAACGTATAAATTCTAAAGTGGTTTAGCGCGAAATGATTTACGTTAGCACTCCGAGCGAATGTCGCTCGGAGTGCTAATTTGGGATCACGTGATCGCATTGCACGATAAGTCTGCCTAGCTTAAAATTATCCCGCCTGGCTGAAGCCAGGCCTACTTAATTGGCGCTTGAGGGCGTCTTTTAGGTTTGATCGCCTCGATGGTGATGGGCAGTAGTGGAAAATAGTTGAGCTACTCCAAGCCTCAAAGGGAAGTAGCGAGAGCAGGATTTGATGTGAAAACGAGATGATACGATTGAGCCTCGGTTTTTTACTAAATTCATTGGTCACCATAATTCTATGCAAATTCATTTTCATATAAGCGCTCTGGCCGTGACGGCCCGTTTCGTTGCGATTATTTATCTGACGGGCCCTCTGCTGAACGCAGCGCCCGCGCGGCGCGAAATTTATGAGCCTACAACTGCTCCTGCGGCTTCCAGCGCTCAGACTGGTGGATTAACTGCAATATTGGATGGTGGCATCGGTAGCACTGACGTGCGCTATCCGC
>CAIVJE010000040.1 GCA_903906135.1 uncultured Verrucomicrobiota bacterium
ACGGCTCTGGCCACCATCACCGTCGCAAATATTTCAACGGCGATAGAAAATGTTGCGACGATGCGCGCCAACAACGGCTCGGAACAGAGCCGCCTAGGTTTCGCCAGCGAATTGGTGACGACGAATAAGGCTAACCTAGAGGCGGCCAATAGCCGCATCGTTGATGTCGATGTCGCCGCTGAGTCCACGCAATTAGCGCGGTTCAACATTCTGGTCCAAGCCGGTACTGCCATGCTCGCTCAGGCTAACCAGAGCGCGCAGAGCGCCTTGAAGCTGCTCCAGTAATCGCCCGCGCTCCCTCGTGAATCGCGAGAGGCGCGCCCACTTAGCCCCGACTTCGTCGACCCTTACGGGTGAATCGAGCACGCGTGGCCGCGTCGCTGGTTCGGGCTAGGTGCGCTCCGCCTCCTGCGTGCTCCGGGGTTGCTTCCACTCATTCCCTTCTTTCCCACGCCCCAGGCGTGAAAATAATTTGAGGCTTTTGTCTCACACGGCGCGATCCGGAGCCGTTCTCACCGGATACGTCACGACGACGGATAGTCGTAAGAAATCAAGGAACAGATACCATGTCAGTCGTAATTAATACCAACTACGCAGCAACGGTTGCTTCAAACAACCTCGCTGCTTCGAATACCATGCTGCAAAAAAGCCTCAACCGGCTTTCGAGCGGTTCTAAAATCGTGAATCCTTCGGATGATGCCGGCGGTTTAGCGGTCTCCATGAGCTTGTCAGCTGCGGCCGTCCGTCAAGGCGCCGTCGCTTCCAATATCGGGAATGCCGTTTCGCTCCTGCAGACTCAAGATGGTGCACTCAAGGGCAGCGGCAAGGTGCTCGAGCGCATCAGCGAACTCAAGGTGCTGTACAGTGACATCACCAAGAGCGCGAGCGACAAGGCCAACTACAACACCGAGTTCTTGGCGTTGGCCCAGCAGCTCACCGACAATGCGACTGAGAAATTCAATGGCGTTAGCCTCTTCGGCGCGTCTGCGATTGGCTCAGTGGCCGTGACGGATGACGGTGCGACGACGGTGTCGATCGCCGCCCGCGATCTCACCAGCTCCACCACGGGAGTGGGCGTGATCACCGCGGCGACGGGCGCCACGGCGTTGGCTAGCATTACGGTTGCCCAGATTTCTACGGCGATCGAAAATGTGGCCACCATGCGGGCAAACAACGGTTCGGAGCAAAGCCGCTTTAGTTTCGCGAGCGAGTTGGTGACCACCAATAAGGCTAACCTCGAAGCCGCTAACAGCCGGATCGTCGACGTCGATGTCGCCGCCGAATCCACCCAGCTGGCTCGTTGGAGCATTCTGGTCCAGGCCGGCACTTCGATGCTCGCCCAGGCCAACCAAAGCGCGCAGTCCGCGCTGAAGTTGCTCCAGTAAGTCAGTCTCCTTAATGGTTGTTTTGATTCGCTAAGTCCGGGCCGCTGCAAGCGGTCCGGACGAGGCGGAGCAGGCGAGGGGAATACACTCCCATGGGTCTCGCAACCGCGCCTCGCGGCTAGCCAAATTTTTTATTATTTTTGAACCAAGAACTTAATTTTTAAGGGCCGAAGTCGATAAGTGAAAGGCGCCATCCGCCACCTTCATGGATTACTCACTTTCAGGACTCTCCTCCGGCTTTGATTGGAAGACATTTATCAATCAGATCATGGCGGTGCAAAATGCCCCGATTGATCGACTTAATGCGGAGAAGGTCACGAATATCAATCGGCAGGCCGCTTTAGTTGATTTAGATACCAAGATGACGGCGCTCGGCGCGGCAGCCGCAGCGCTGGGCTCGGCTGATTTATTTTCCAGCCGGATGGTTTCGTCGGCGACGGCGAACTCTTCCTGGCAGGCGACCGCGGCGGCCCACACGGCGGCCGGTAGTTATGACCTCGCCGTGACGCAGTTGGCGACGACCGCGCGTCGCCAGGGAGCGGCCGATCTCGGCCAAGCGCTTAATAGTACCGATGATGGCATCGGGCTAACTTTAGCAACTCTCCCGACGGCCACCGCGGTTACGGCGGGAACGTTTACGGTGAATGGCGAAGCGATCACGGTGGCGTTGACCGATACGCTCGACCAAATTTTCACGGCGATCGCGGCCGCGACGAGTGGTGCCGTGACCGCGAGTTACGATCACACGACCGATAAAATTACGCTCACCGGTAGCTCGGTGGTACTGGGCGCGGCTAACGACACCAGTAATTTTTTAACGGCACTTAAATTAGCGAATAATGCCACGTTGTCGACAACCGCCAGCGCGGGGAAATTGGGGACGATCCAAAGCTCGATGACGCTCGCGACTGCGCGACTGCAAGCTGATCTCACCGTTCTGGTAGCCGCGGGCGACCGTACGTTTTTAGTGAATGGCGTGAGTATCGCCTATAATGTGAATACCGATTCGTTGTCGGCAGTGCTCGCGCGCATCACCGCATCGTCGGCGGGCGTCACGGCCCTGTATGATGGAGCGAGCGATCGCGTTGTCCTGGCTAACAATACGACGGGCGACACGGGGATTGCCGTGAGTGAAAGCTCGCCGGGTCTACTCGCAGCGCTTGGCTTGACGAGTGGCGCAGTTCTTGTCCGCGGTCAAAATGCCGAATTTTCGCTCAACGGCGGAACTGTTCAGAGCAGCGCGAGTAACACATTGACGGCGGCCGCGCACGGGGTTGCTGGTTTGAGCATCGCGGTTGATACCGTGGCAACGCAAACGCTGGCGGTCCGCAGCGATACGGCCGGAATGCGCCGCGTGATTGAGGATTTCTTAGTTAAATTTAATGATCTCCAAAGTTACGTAGACGATAATACCAAGACGACGAGGGGGCTTAACGGCAAGGTGACGGCCGCCATTTTGGCGGGTAATCGCGAGGTGCAAAGCTGGGCTGACCACCTGCACAAATTAGCTTTTGCCCAGGTCACTGGTCTGAGTGGTACGATCAGTCGCCTGGAGCATCTCGGCATCGATTTTAATTCTACGAGTGGCGTATTAAAAATCACGGACAGTGCTAAGCTGACGACCGCGCTGCAAACGCAGGCGAGCAGTGTGGCGGAGTTTTTTCAGACCAGCCCAACGGGGTGGGCGGCGACGCTGAGTACTTACGTCGAGCAAATCAGCGCCGCCAATGGGCTCCAGGAAGTACGGCTTAATACCGCCAATACGTCGCTCGACACTTCGATCGGGAATCTCCAGCGCCGTTTGGATCAGCAACGCGCGGCGTTAACCGCTAGTTTTATCGCGATGGAATCCACCCAGTCGCTCCTCAAATCACAATCGACGACCTTGGCGAACGCCTTCCCCAGTGCGAGCAAAGCAGCATGAACACACTGACACTCTGTTCGCCGGCGCGGGGTTGGGGGGCTGGGGTCCTGTTGGTGGGGCTGTTGGCTTTGGCTAGCAACGCGCTCTCGGCCGAGACTTTTTCCGCCGGTTTACCAGCCAAAGAATATTTTAAGCCGACTAATGTGCGGGGGGTGGCCCAGTTGCCGCGGACCATTCGCCGCGTGGTCGTGTTGCCGTTAGCGGGCGGCCTAATCGTATCGCCGGAGACGGCCCAAGCGCTCGAGGAAGTTTTTGCGGCGGAGCTGCAGAAGCAATTGCGCTTTGAAGTGGTGCGGCTGACGCGGAGCGACTGTCAGCAACGGTTTGGGCAGCCCGAATATGCTTCGGTCGCAACCCTCCCGGCTGATTTTCTGCCGGCCCTCGCGCGAGCCTACGCGGCGGATGCCGTCCTGTTGATTGAACTCACGGCTTATCGGGGCTATCGACCGCTGCAACTTGGCGTACGCGCCAAGCTCGTGACGATCACCAATACCCAGTGGCTCTGGACCTTTGACGAAATATTTTCCGCGGATGATCCGGGCGTGGTCAAAAGCGTGCGCTATTTTTATCGGGCGGCGGCAGCGGTGGATAGTCCCGTTGATCTGCGCAGTGGCGCGCTGCAAAGCCCCACTAAATTTGCCGCTTACGTCGCGGCGGCGACTTTTGCCACGTTGCCCCCGCGTTGAATATTGCTGATGAATTGCGTTAAAGATTTTTCTCACTGCACCGATTTAATTAACCATCAACGGCGTTCCTGGATCGATGATTAGCGTTAGTGGCTGACCGTTCTCGTCCCTCCAACCAAATGATACATTCCGCTTCTTCCTCTAACCCGTCGGCCCGCAACAATGCCCTCGCGGCTGCCCTGGTTCCCGCTGCTCCTGCGCGCTCGGCGCCCGCGCCCGCCGACCAAATCCATATCGATCTATCGAGCACCCTGCGTCTCGCGCTGCAGCAGTCGCCCGAGATTCGGCCTGAGGTGGTGGCGCGCGCGCACGCCATTGCTTCGGATTCGACTTACCCATCTGATATGATTCTCCGCGCCATCAGTGCGGTGATCATTAATGCCCCGGATATTTCTGAAGACCAAGCTTGAGCACGACGATGCTGGCGCAAGCTTATGGTCGGACCTATCGGTCCAATGCGGTGCTGACGGCGAGCCCTGGTCAGTTAGTGTTGATGCTCTATGATGGGGCCTTGCGCTCCCTGGCCCT
The DNA here is from genome assembly GCA_903906135.1 of uncultured Verrucomicrobiota bacterium. Classification (GTDB taxonomy): domain Bacteria; phylum Verrucomicrobiota; class Verrucomicrobiia; order Opitutales; family Opitutaceae; genus Lacunisphaera. Next base: position 4,524 of record CAIVJE010000040.1, read on the forward strand.
GGCGCGCGATGCCTTTGAGCGCGGGGAAAATATGCCGCAGCGTTTCGAGGTGATTAATCGTGAACTGCTCAAAGCTCAGGCGATTATCGCCGAGCTGCAAGGGGGCTTGAATTTCTCGGCCGGTGGTGAGGTCGCGCCGACGCTCGACCAACTTTACGATTATTATAATCGGCGAATCTTTGAAGCGAATTTGCGCAAGGAGCTTACGCCGGTGGTAGAAGTGGAGGGACTGCTCAATCAACTCCGCGCTAGTTGGGCGGAAATGCTAACCGCCCCCGCCGTAAACGAGCAGCGCCCGGAATTGATTCGGGGCGTCGCTTAATTTTATGGAAGCTCCCGTCACGCGCGCTACTCGGCTGCTCACCGCTCTCGAACTTTTGCTGACGCAGGAGGGCCGGTACCGGGAGGCTGGCTTGGATGATCTGATGCTCGCAACTCGTCAGCGCGCGGAGCCGCTCGTGCAGCAATTGGCGATGTTCGCGCGGACCTGCGGGGTGACCGGTCTCGATGAACGTGTGCGCTTAATGCTCAAACGCAATGACGAGCACGCCCATTGCTTACAGATCAAACTGGCGGAATTGGGGGCGGAGATTCAGCGCCTCGATGGCGCGCGACAACGTGTGGCGCAATTACGGCCGGCTTATACTGGGGTGAACACCCGCCTCGGGCCTCGCTTTGAAGCTGCCGGCTGAAGCGCCACGGCGTGGGCGACCGCAGAGCGCGATCGCTTCGGGTCCTCCATCAATCTAACCGACTAAAGTATCCTCGGCGGCAACCGATTACTCCTCCCATAATGGCTGCTGTCTCTCCTGCCGTACCCCTTGCGGGGGCGCCTTCGACCCTCTCGAGGGAGGCCTTACTTGGTCCGTGGGCCCAGAGTGCTGATCCCGCTTACTGTCGCGATCAGGCCGGGCAAATTTTGGCGGTCAATCAAGCTTTCGCGCGCAAATTTGGTCGCGGCCTGAGCGAATGGCCGGGCACGGCGTTGAAGGCAATTCTTCCCGCTGATGGGCTCAATCTCGTGGGTGACTTGACCGCTGATTTGGATCGTCCGCCCTACCGCCTGACGCGGGAGCTCCGCTGCGATACGCCGCAAGGTTGGCGCTGGCTGTCCTGGGAGAAGACTCCGCTGCGTGATGCCGCGGGCGTAATTTATGGTCTGCGCGCGGTGGGGCGCGACATCACGAAGCAGCGCATGGCGGAGGAACAGTACCTCAAACTGTCGCGCGCGGTTGAACAGTCACCGGTGGCGTTTGTGATTACTGATGCCGAGGGGCGGGTCCAATATGTGAACCCGAAATACACGGAAGGTTCCGGTCGCACCTTGGAGGATATTTTGGATCAGGCTACCGCGGTCCTGCGGGATGGGCATGCCGATGAAGCTTCGTATCAAGCCATGTGGGCGGCGGTGCGAGCGACCCGTGAGTGGCACGGGGAATTAGTCAGTGAGCGCGGCGATGGTCGTACGGTGTGGGAATCGGTCCAGGTTTCGAGTTTACTCGGGCCGACGGGGGAGGTCACCAATCTGCTTTGTTTGCGCGAAGATATTACCGAACGCAAACGACTCGAACACGAGCTGCGGCAGTCGCAAAAAATGGAAAGTTTAGGCACGCTGGCTGGCGGCATTGCGCACGATTTTAATAACTTGCTCGCGATCATCAATGGTTACGCGGAATTCTGTCTCAATCACAGCGCGGATGCGGACCAAGCGCGCAAGAGCTTGCAGGAAATTTATCGCGCGTCCCAGCGCGCCAGTGGGTTGGTGCGCCAAATTTTGACCTTCAGTCGCAAGAACGAGGTACGGTATGCACCTTTCGATTTGAATCAGCAGGTACGTGAATTGGTGAAGCTGCTCGCGGAGACTTTTCCGCGTACCGTTAGTTTTGAGCTGCAGCTCACAGACAACTTGCCGCCGCTCTTGGCCGACCAAAGTCAGGCGCAGCAGATTTTACTTAATTTATGCGTTAACGCCCGCGATGCGATGCCGCCAGGTGGCACCATCACGGTGAGCACGCAACTGCGGGCGGGGAGCACGCTGGGGGGAGTCATGGGGGTGGATCTTGCTAAAAATTATGCCTGCCTCCGCGTGGCTGATACCGGCACCGGCATGACGCCCGAGGTTCGGGCGCGATTATTTGAACCATTTTTTACCACGAAGCCAGGCACGCAAGGAACCGGTCTGGGTTTGGCGGTGGTTTATGGGATCGTGAAGAGTCATCACGGGTTTATTGATGTGACGAGTACGCCTGGGGTTGGCAGCGCCTTCACGGTGGGGCTACCCCTATCGGCGGAGACGATGGTGGTGCCCCCGACCGCATTGGGGGGAGTATTTCCCGAGGGCCATGAAACGATCTTAGTCGTCGATGATGAGATTTCGCTCCGGCGATTATTGGAAACAGCCTTTGCTTCGAAAGGCTACACGGTGGCCACGGCGGCTAACGGGCTAGAAGCCATTGATTATATCAGTCGCACCGAGCAGCCCCTTGATGCGGTTTTGCTCGATTTGAATATGCCAGGGGCCAGCGGGCTCGAAGTGGCGAAAGTGATTAAAATCGCGCGGCCCCATTTGAAAGTGCTGATGCTGAGCGGGAATTTACCGAGTGGCACTCGCGCGGAGCTGCAAAATTTGGGCATCGAGGATTTTGTGCAGAAACCATACGCGCTCGATGATGTCGGTCGCCGTTTACGCGCGCTGCTCGATCAGATTACTTAAAGCGAAAGGCTAGAGGTCAGAGGCGAGAGGCGAGAGGCGGCACTGTTGTTGACTGCTATCAGCTTGAGGTCAGAGGTCAGAGGTTAGAGGTCAGAGGGTCGATCTGAGTTTCCGTTTCACGATTTCTCCTTTCCCGATTTTCCTCTTTTCCGCCCCTTTCGCGTCATTTCGCGTATTTCGCGGGCCAAAATGTATGGGTCGATCCGGATCTGCGTTTCCCGATTTTCTGCTTTCCCCAGTTTCATCTTTTCCGTCCAAGCTCTCACGATCCGAGGTTGAAAGACCGCGCGCCGTCGGGGGTTTTTAATTCTACGATGCCGGTAGTGAGATCTAAATGGACGGTGCGATTAATGAAGCCACCGGTTTCTTGCTGACTGATGCTCCAGCCGTGGGTTTTCAGATAAGCGAGGGTCACGGCAAGATTTCGGGTGCCAATTTTAATGGGGTCTGAGCCCCGGATAATGCCAGCGCCACCCGCGATGAAGAGGCGGAGCCTTGTTCGGTCAACGTGATGTTTCGCGAGCTCACGGAAAAACAAA
>CAIVJE010000041.1 GCA_903906135.1 uncultured Verrucomicrobiota bacterium
GGCTGCTTATCGCCGACGATTTGAGCGAGGCGTAGTCGGCGATTGAGCAGGTGCGATTGATGCGCCACGGCCCAAGCCCGCCATTTTAGCGGCAGCGGCCAGTGGGTAATGCGCTGGGCTAGCCAAGCAAAAGCGTTGGCGCGTCTTACGCCCAAGAGGGTGATCTCAATTTTAGTCTCCTCGTCGCGGGTGACCAAGGGGCGATCTAGACCGCAATTAAAATGGCCGGTGGGCAGCGGGAAGAAATCGAGGCTTTGGGCCCCGTTGATCGTAATGCGCAGACCCAGTTGGCCCGCTGCTGGCGGTTGATCAGACGAAGGCGGCAGCAGAAATCCATTAATGAAAAAATTACGAGCCGGCGTGCCGGCGGGCAGAGTTAGCTGGGCTTGGTCGCGGAGCCAGACGCTGTCAGCATTACTGGCCTTGGACCAATCATGGTAGACGCCGCGTAAGGTATGAGCGGAGGGTGGATAAACCACGGGCTTAATGGTGCCAGCTAGTCGTTGCTGCCAATGGAGCTCTTCATAATGCAGCGCGCTGTCGAAGGCCAAGGCGATGGCCCGCGGTGGGCGGGTGCGCCAACCGGCCCGATAGGCCAGGGCGCTGAGTACAGTGAACCCATTAACCGCGCTCGGGTTAGTAAAAAATTGGCGGATAGTGTTTTTAGCCCAGCATTGATCGCCCAAGGCGATAATCTCTTTTCGCCAGCGGGCAAACAGGCGCTGGGTGTTGGCTTCATCCGCTAAGCTGACGGGCCCGCGTGAGGCGCGAATGTGATGACGCACGACTGATTTGAACGCGACGACCACGGCATAACCGCGCTCGGCGAGTCGCCAGCAGAGATCAATATCTTCACCCCCATTATGAAAGGATTCATCAAAACCGCCCTCGCGTAAAAATGTCTCACGCTGGAGGAGGCAGCAAGCGGCGGTTACCGCGGGCACCGTCCGCTGCGCGCCGATGAGGCGGCTGAGGCCCCGTGGTTGCCAGTGGCTATGAACCAATTTGGCGGCCGAGGAAATTTCGATGCCGGTGTGATCGATCACCCCCGTGGCCGCATTGATTTGTATATTGCCGACAATGCCCGGTCGCTCACTTGAGTGCAGGGCAGCCTGCATGGGTTCAAGCCAGTCAGGGAGCAGCACGAGGTCATTGTTAAGAAAGAAAATCAGCTCGCCTTGAGCCGCCGCGGCACCGCGGTTGCACGTTCCGGCAAAGCCTAGATTTTTTTCGTTAAGTAAAAAGCGACAAGGAGGCGGGAGGCTGGCGAGCCAGTCGCGCGTGCCATCGGTAGAACCGTCATCAACAAAAATAATCTCATGCGTGAGATGAGCCGGCACCGTCGCGCGCAAACTGGCCAACATGGCCTGAGTGAGGACCAAGCCATTATAGAGCGGAATGATGAACGATACCTTCATGTCAGGCTATTGGGGCTAGCAGTCGTAGTCCTAGGAATATCACGGCAAGCTGGCGTGGGTCTTGCGGGGTGATTAAAGCCTGAGTATAAAAGAAGGTTAATTTATTGGGGCCTGCGCGTAAATTGAGGAGAGCAGTGAGGCGCTCTTTTTGGTTGATGCGTCCAAATGAGTGGCTGCACACCGGTGTGCCATTGAGTTCGATGCGGACAGTTTGATTTGCAGAATAAGTGA
>CAIVJE010000042.1 GCA_903906135.1 uncultured Verrucomicrobiota bacterium
AGCAATATCTCGAAGCGCAACGAATTCGCCTGCGCACTGATTACGATTTGGAGATGTTGCAGGAGATGGGCTTTTGCAACGGGATCGAGAATTATTCCCGCCATTTGACGGGACGGACGCCAGGAGATCGGCCATTTTGCTTGGTGGATTTTTTCCCGAAAGACCTGCTGCTGATGGTCGACGAAAGTCATGTCAGTATTCCGCAAATCGGGGGCATGTATAACGGAGACTTGGCGCGTAAGAGTACGCTGGTGAATTTCGGTTTTCGGTTGCCATCGGCGCTCGATAACCGGCCGCAGAGCTTTGCCGAATTTCAGAAAATTACGGGGCAGACGCTGTATGTTTCAGCCACACCCGCGCCGTTTGAGTTGGAACATTCGACCGTCGTGGCGGAGCAGGTGATACGTCCGACGGGGCTACTGGACCCAGTGATCGTCGTGCGGACAACCAAGGGGCAGGTGGAAGATTTAATTGGCGAAGCTCGAGCCGCGGCCGCGGCGGGGGAGCGTGTCTTGGTGACGACATTAACCAAGCGGATGGCGGAAGATTTAACCACCTTCATGCGCGCGGCGCAGGTGCGGGTGGAGTATTTGCATTCTGACATCGACGCGCTCGAGCGAGTGGAGATATTGCGTAATCTGCGACGAGGTAATTTTGATGTGCTGATCGGGATTAATTTACTCCGCGAAGGCCTAGATTTGCCCGAAGTGGCGCTGGTCGCGATTCTTGATGCGGATAAAGAAGGCTTTTTAAGGAGTGCGACCAGCTTGATGCAGACGGCTGGGCGGGCGGCGCGACATGAGAAAGGGCGCGTGATATTTTATGCCGACGTCATGACGGCATCGATCCAGCGCACGCTGGAAACCGTCACTGCGCGGCGGGCTAAGCAACTCGCGCACAATGCCGCCCATGGCATTACGCCCCGCAGTGTAAAACGCGGCGTGCAAGCCAGTTTGCATGTTAAAGACGAGGCCAAGGATGCACCGTCGCTGGCTCTAGCCGAAAGCAGTGCCGATGAAGTGGCCGCGGTGATAGCTGAACTCGAAGAAGAGATGCAAACCGCCGCTGATAAATTAGAGTTCGAGCGGGCCGCCTTATTGCGGGATCAGATAAATTCGCTCAAATCGGGCGACTATAAAAAGCCGGATCGCTCCCGTAGTTATCGAAAGGCGAAAGGGGTGAAAATCGGGAAAGTGGGAAAATCTGAAAACTGAGAAAGCAGAAGAAATGGCTAAAGGTCAGAGGCTTCAGGCTAGAGGCGGAAGGGCGTAAAAGCTGAAAGCGTGAAAGTAGAAGATAAGAAAACTTGGCAGCGGTCTTGGCCTCCAATCCAGATCGGATCCGTGGAATCCGTGGCAAAAACGTTTGGGTCGATTTTGCACTTTCGGCGCTTTTTGTGGTGGCCCGCGGGCTCGAGGCTCGGTGCTTAGTTTTAAGGTCTAAGTTTTAGGCCCAGATTTTCCTCGCGCCCCTTTGTGCTCTTCGCCGTGAAAAAATCCTAGCCGAGCTACCACTTAAACCTCTCCCGCTTTTAGCGCGGGCCAGGTTCTTTGACGGTGCGCGTGCTGCCTTGGGCGTTAATTTTATCGAGGGCTTCGGCGTCGACCATCTGGGCGGCATCACCGATAATATCGGCTTTCTTCTTAACTTTACGCGGGATCCAACTGCCCAAGCTGTTTACTTGCACGGCATCTTCGACTTCGGCGGTCGTTGGAGCTTTTTTTTCTGAGCTGGTCGGCGTTGTTGCGCAACCACCGAGCATCAACGCTAGCATAATTGCGAGCCAACTAAGTTTTGAGCTGGCGGGCATAATAGGCGGGGCGATCACTCTAAATCCGATAGGTCTTCGCGGCGATTTTGACGGCACTCAGCCATGACGCGTAGCCAGATTTCGCGAAGGTCAAACAACCGCGGGAGGGCGAAGATGCGATACTCCGTCGCGCTTTGATGACCGAGCACATCGGGTTGGCTAAGCCGGGCGATGGAAATATTAATTTCGCTAAGGGCGCGCTTGAAGAGGCAGATGGCGAGGGTGTAGTCGCCCATCTCGAGTGCTTCGACGGCCTGCACCACATGCTCATTGCCCCGATAGAGAGAGGATTGGACGGCTAAGGCGAGGGTGGCGGGTACATCAGAGGCGGTCGTCACGGTTTTCTCCCACTGTGTGGTGAGACTGAGGTACAGAGCGCGGGTCGAAATATAAACGGGATTCCGGTGCAGCGTGTAGGGCACCCAGTCATCGTCAAAACCCTCATCGGACTCGTCAGCAGATTCTTCGAGTGCCGCTTCCGTCATCTCGGCTAATTCCCAGCCCATGCGGCGGGCGACTTCATCAATGCGATCAGTGACGAGGGTCAACTGCTCGTAGTGTTTAAGGTACTCGCGAACGGCTTCTTCTTGGGCGTTAAGATATTTAACCCACTCAGCCTCGGTCCAGGAGAGTTCTCCGCGATCCTCCCAGTCATTATCGAACAACCCGTCGGAATCAGAATTGGTCATGTGATGAAGGGCTTGGCCACTTCGCACTCAATCTGCTCAGGTCAGGGCGGCTGGCAAATAAAATTCTGGTCATACTCTCGACCATCGGCTTGAGTTTCAGCGGGCCGCTTCCTTCCTTTTCTCCATGCCCACCGTCACCTATGCTCAGGTTCTCTTTACTGGTCGGGTTCAAGGCGTCGGTTTTCGCTATCAGACCCTCCAAGTAGCCAAGGAATTCGAGGTCTGCGGCGGGGTGAAAAACCTACCTGACGGACGAGTCCAGCTCGAGGTCGAAGGGGGTGCCGGCGAGGTAAATTACTTTATTGCCGCAGTTGAGGAGCGGATGGCGGATTACATCCGGAAAAGTGAGCGGACGGCGAACTTGCGGGTAGCGCAGTTTAACGATTTTGCCCTGCGATGAACCCGCCCATGGATTATCCATGGGCCATTGAATTAGTAGATTTTGCGAAAAAATATCGCGAGAGTGGGAGCGGGCATGCTTGTCCGGCGGTCGGCGGGTTTACGCTGCGGTTAGCGCCGGGGCAGATTCTCGGTCTGCTCGGACCCAATGGATCCGGCAAGAGCACCACGCTCAAAGCGCTGGCTGGCTTGCTTATGCCTACGGCAGGGGAATGTCGGATTTTTGGCCATCAGGCTGATAGTGCAGCCGCGCGGGCGCTAATCGGTTATTTGCCGGAAACACCGCGATACTCTCCCCACTTAACTGGCCGAGGTTTTTTGCGCTATTGTGGTGGGCTGAGTTCCTTAAGTCCCGCGATGCTCGGTCCGCGTGTGAGCGCGGTGCTCAGTTGGAGCGGGTTGGCCGAGGCGGCCGATGGACTGATTGCCACTTATTCCAAGGGTATGAAGCAACGTCTCGGTTTGGCTCAGGCGATGCTACATGAACCAGCGGTGCTCTTGTTGGATGAGCCGGCGAGTGGGCTTGATCCGGGTGGTCGGCTGCTCTTGAGCCGGCGTTTGCGAGAGCTGGCCGATGGTGGCACGACGATCGTGCTGAGTGCGCATTTGCTGACGCAAGCCGCCGAATTATGCGATCGCTTGGCAATTCTTGGGTCGGGGCAATTGTTAATGGAGGGTACGGCGCAAGCCTTGCTCGGAGTGGCGCCAGGACGAACGCTCGAGCCCTCGCGGTTGGAGCAATTATATTTGGAGAAATTATCGCTCCATGATTAGACCTGCCCATCAAGGAGCACTGGCGGCGGGACGCAGGATTCGGCTCATCGCTCAGCACACGCTGGCGGAGGCGGTGCATCTTCGACTCACCCTTGGGCTCGGGCTGATGAGTGCGGTTCTGATGGGGGCCTCATACAGTTTACGGGAATTTAATTTCGGTGGAGCTGAGTTAAAATTTATCAGCGATTTTGGGCTGGGCGCGCTAGGCTTAGGTGGAGGCTTGTTGGCGGCGCTGGTAACGGCGCAGTTATTTTTTCAGGATCTAGAAACGCACGCCATCTATACCGTGCTGACGCGACCCGGCCAGCGGTGGGAGTATATTGTGGGAAAATTTACCGGAGTGGCGGCGCTACTCGCGCTATTTTTCGCCGTACTTAGCCTGCTGTTAGTGGGTTTGCTGCAGGTACGCGCGGCGGAACTGGGTGGGGCGGGAGTTACTTGGACGATTTTGCTGTGCACCAGTGGCTTGCTCTGGCTGAAGAGCACACTCATCGGCGCCATGACTTTGTTCGTTGGCACTTATGCTCGTTCTGCGCTGTTCACGAGTTGTCTGGGATTATTGCTAGCGATCGTGGGGCAACTCCAAGCCTGGGCACAGCAAAGTGGTTGGGATTGGCTGCGTGGGTGGCCGAATTTGGCTTTATTTGACGCCGAAGCATTTCTGGGGATTGGCCAAATCCCTTCAGTTGGCTGGCTGATCGGCGCGCTTGGATATTGGGTGGCGTATGTGGCGCTTTTTAATGGCCTGGCCGCTTATATTTTTCAGCGCCGTGAAATTTAATGCACTACGTGGGATATTAGCGCTGGGCCTCCTCTTTAGTGGGGGCTGGGGATTGCGTCACCTTGAGCGGCGACTGAGTGATCACCCGGCCGCGCGCTGTGCGCAATGGGGTGAATTACTTGGCCACGGAGGAATCGTTGCCGTGCTGGGAGGAATGCGTTCGGTCGTGGCGAGTGGATTTTGGCTGCAGACTAACCTCGCATGGGAGCGGCGGGACGTTCAAGCGACCACGCTTGGTCTTAACTTAACGGTAGCGGCAGACGAGCGCTCGGATTATTTTTGGCTGAATGGCGCACGAATGTTGGCCTATGATTTGTCGGAGTGGCGGCTATCACCCGATGTGCCGTGGGTCGTGAGAGAGAAGGTGCAGCGAGAGCAGGGAAACCAGGCGCTGGAGTTTTTACGCAAAGGGATTCAGTGGCACGGAGCCAATGCCGCCTTTTATATTGAGATGGGGAATATTTATCTCCGGCGGATGGATAATCTGACGGCAGCAGCGGAGTGCTATCGTGAGGCGGCCGAGCAACCGGCGGCGCCCTATTATGCGGCCAGAATACACGCTAATTTGTTGCAGCAGTTAGGCCGACCGGCGGAGGCCTTAGCTTGGTTGGAAAAAATACGGCCAACGTTGCCAGCGAATGAACCCGCGGCGCGGCGGGCGCTGGTGGACGCCTGGATTGAGACGCTTAAGCGAGAAGTCGCAGTGGTGGATGCAGAAAAGATGAAAGATGAAA
>CAIVJE010000043.1 GCA_903906135.1 uncultured Verrucomicrobiota bacterium
GCTTTTGGGTGCTCTCCCTCGGGTGTGCGCTGGCCGGTCTGGCCACGCTAAAACTTCGTTAACTCATCATTTATGCCCATCGAATATAATTTTGAAAATACGCCTAATTTTCGAGTGCTGACTTGTTCGAGTTTGGTGCTGTTGCACCAGCCCATCGTGCGATCGTTGACTAAATTGCGGCGACTGCGTCTCGGGCAGGCCATTATTCCGGAAGGTCCGCTGTTGCGGACCGCTAAATGTTTTAGGAGCGCCCGTTAACTGGCCCGGCTGCCGCTGACCGCATCACCCCCCGCCAAAGCGCTGAATAACATACATTTTTAGATAGCAAAATAACCATCCTCCCTCACATATTCTACTTATGAAAATCCTCCAAATCTTCGGAGCAGTTATCGCGGTGCACTTCCTCGCGTTCATCTTCATTTTTGCCAGTCCCGGTTGTCAGTCGGGTCCGCGTAATATTCCAACGCCTGACGCCACCGCGCCGGTTGCCTACTCGGCCGCTCAGCCCGCTGAACTCAGCGCAAGCGTCGCGACGCCATTAACCTATACCCCCGCGCTGAGTGCAGGTCATGCGAGCCCGACCCGCCCGGGTTCACCGGCCGCCGCCGCCTTGGAGCCCATTAAATCCTCAGCCGAGGTCGCGCCCGTTTCGACCTACACGGTGGGGAAGGGCGACAGCTTGTGGAGCATTGCGAAGAAAAATAATCTCACCGTCACCGAACTGGCCAAGGCCAATAATCTGAGCAGCGGTACGGCCCTCCAGCCTGGGAAGAAGTTAATTGTTCCTGGTAAAATTGGCGGCGCGCCGAAGGATCTCTCGACGGCAGCTGCTCCGGCCAGAATGGCCGCAGACAAGCCAGCGGTCGTGGTGCCGCGGGGTGATGCGGTGAAGCACATCGTGCAGGCCGGTGAAAGCCTCGGCGTCATCGCGCGCAAATATCAAGTATCTACCGGCGAACTCGCCGCCGCTAATAGCATTACCGATCCCTCTAAAGTTCGCGTAGGCCAACAGCTCGTTATTCCTGGTTTCAAGGCGGTCGGCGCGAAGAGCGCGGGCCTGGCCGCCGCTAAGGCCGGCTCGGCTCCGGCCGCTGCGGCCCCCGCGCCAGCGGTCAACACGCCCCATTTTGAACTGATCGTCCCAACCGCTGGACAAGATCTTGATGCTGGCTTGAAGGGGGCGGGTACCGAGGTGCCAACGATCAAGGTGGAAACGCCTTCGGTCGAACAGCCGCCGAAGAAGTAAACCATTGTCCTAGTGAGTTCGCCGAGCGCTGTACCCCGCCGACCTCTTACGATCACCCCCGCGAGCGTTATTGTCGTCTGCGTCGTGGCGCTGGTGTCGATCGGTCTGGTCGTGCTTTTCAGCGCGAGCTCGCCGATCAAGGGAGGGCCCTACGCCTACCTATATAAGCAATTTATTTTTCTCGCCGTGGCGATTGCGGCCGGGTGGGTCGTGGCGATTGTCGATCTTGAGCAATTGCGCAAATTCGCCTGGGTGGTGGGAATTCTCGCGCTAGTCGCCTTGTTGTTCGTCTTGATTCCCGGCATCGGGATTAAAGTAAATGGAGCACGCCGCTGGATCGGCTTTGGGGGCGTGCGCTTGCAGGTCTCCGAATTTGCCAAGCTAGCGATGGTGTTTTCCCTCTCGCATTATTTAGCCCTCAATCAGAGCAAGCTCCATGATTTACTGCGGGGTTTTATTATCCCGCTCGGCTGGATTGGATTATTTTCCGGGTTAATTATTGTGGAACCAGATTTTGGCGCCGCTTTTCTGATCGGCACGATTGGCGTGGTGCTCCTTTTTTTAGCGGGCGCCCGTTTAAAATTTTTGCTCCCCGCCATTGGCTCATTGTTGGTCCTCTTCGCGCTGCTGGTATTATTTAATCCGCTGCGGCTGCAGCGCGTGCTTTCCTTTCTTGATCCCGAGGCCAATCGGCAAGGCACCGGCTACCAACCCTGGCAGGCCATGTTGGCGTTCGCCGCTGGTGGCGTGAATGGCGTCGGACTCGGCAATGGGCGTCAGCAAAATGCATTTTTACCCGAAGCGCATACCGATTATATTTTTGCGATTATGGGGGAGGAGATGGGGCTGATTTTCACTTTAATCGTCGTCATACTTTTCGTAACTATTTTTGTCGCCGGTTTGCTGCATGTGCGGCGCGCGCCTAATCTTTTTCAGTTTCTCCTCGTGACGGGTGCTATTCTGCTGATTTGTCTGCAAGCCATCATCAATCTCGGCGTGGTCACCAGTCTCTTGCCTTCGAAGGGGATGGCGTTGCCGTTTATTAGCGCGGGAGGTTCTAATCTTCTGCTCATGGGTATGCTGGTTGGCGTGATTATTAATTCTGCGCGCACGTGGGAACGGCCGACGCCACTAGTCCGCCGCCGCTCGCTGACGGAGGTCGTCGCATGAGTGCCGTGGGAGTTAATGCGCGCCGCTTCGTCATCGCTTGCGGTGGTACGGGTGGGCACCTCTCGCCCGGCATTGCTTTGGCGGAAGCGCTGCTGGCGCGGGGCCATGGCGTCACGCTTTTCATCAGCCAGAAAAAAGTAGATGCGCGCCTCGTGGCGCACTACGCGCAGTTGGCCGTCGAGCGGGTGCCGAGTGCGCCTTTCAGCTGGGGGCCACGCGGGTTGCTGCATTTTTGTGCAGAACAGCTGAAGGGGTTATTATTTAGTCTGCGCTTCATCTCCGCCTATCAACCGGATGTTATTATTGGTTTTGGGGGCTTCACCAGTGCCGCCGTGGTGCTGGCCGGTTGGCTGCGGGGTATCCCCGTCGCTTTGCATGAAGCCAACCGGATTCCTGGTCGAGCGATTCGCCTCCTCGCTTGGGGGGCGCAACGGCTTTATTTACCTCCGGGCGTGGCCTTGCCCGGTCGGCGGGGTCGGGGGGTGCGCCCTACTGGTTTGCCGGTGCGCGCAGATATTGTGCGGCAAGCCCCAGCGGCGGCCCGCGCCCAACTCGGCGTAGATCCTACCCAGAAATTGCTCGTTCTGCTCGGAGGAAGTCAGGGCTCCAGTAATCTTAACCAATGGGCCGAGGATAATTGGGCGGCGCTGGCATCGGCCGGCATCCAGTTGTACTGCGTCACCGGGTTGGGCAAGGGGCAGACGGGCGTGCGGTCGCAAGTGAATCATGACGGCGTCGTGGTTCGCGCGTGGTTTGAGGCCTTTTCTGATCGGGTGGGGGTTTTGCTTTCCGCCGCTGATCTCGTGGTCAGCCGCGCGGGTGCGGGGACTTTAGCGGAATTGGTGCGCTGCGTTACGCCAGCGATTTTATTACCTTACCCCCAGGCGGCCGATAATCATCAGTGGGCGAATGCCACCTATTTTGTGCAACAGGGCGGCGGGTTGGTCATGGCGGACTCGGCGCTGCCGGCTTTGCGGGCGGAAGTGCTGCGCGTGCTGCAGGCTGACGCGTTGCTCGCGCAATTCCGCGTGCAGCTCCTCCGCCAGGCGCAGGAAGATGGTCTCGCCACCCTGGTACCTGATTTGGAGATGCTCGCCAGCGGTTCACCTGCTGGGCGTCGGCGAAAATCTGCGGAGGTCGTCGCATGAGTACGGCTAAAATAAATACGCTGCTCCCCGCGCCAACTTGGGAGGATTTTTTGCGAGCGGTGCGCCGCGGACTGCGTCCGGCGACCAAATTGCTGGAGTATGAACTGCTCGGCGCCAAGACCACGATGCGGGTGGGCGGCCCCGCGCGGGTTTATGCGGAGCCAGCGGACCTCGAAGATTTACGCCTCTTGTTGCGCCAAGCCAAGGAGTTTGGCTTGCCCGTTTTAATGCTGGGTCGCGGGTCGAATTTAATCATTCCCGATGCTGGGGTGGAGGGGGTGGTGATCAGCCTGGCGCATCCCGATTGGCAGAAATTTACGGTTCAGCCCGACGGTCGGATCTGGGTTGGGGCGGGGTTACGTTTAAAGAATTTATGTGGTTTAGCGACGAAGGCGGGTTTAGCGGGCTTTGAATTTTTGGAAGGAATCCCGGGTTCGGTAGGGGGGGCCTTGCGCATGAACGCGGGGGCGATGGGCGGGTGGATGTTTGACGTCGTGGAGGAAGTGCAGTTGGTGACACCGCAGGGTGAACTCCAGGAGCTTAAAAAAGCCGTTTTGCACGTGGATTATCGGCATTGTGCTGAATTGCAGGAGGCCATTGCGCTTGGGGCTTACTTGCAGGCGCCCGCGGCGGCCGCCGCGACCACGATCCGAGGACAAATTGAGACCTATCAAAAAAAGCGGGTAGAGTCTCAGCCGCGGGAGCCCAGTGCGGGCTGCATTTTTAAAAATCCCCCGGAGGGGTCCGCGGGCCAGCTCATCGATGCCGTGGGGTTGAAAGGCGAGCGGGTGGGCGACGCCGAGGTTTCGGCGGTGCATGCCAATTTTATTATTAATCGCGGGTCTGCGACGAGTGCGGACATCATTGAACTGATCAAAATAATCCGGGCGCGGGTACGCCGCGCGCGTGGAATCGAGCTTGAGCCGGAAGTAATGCTTTACGGACAAGCTTGGAAAGATGTGCTCTGAGCAGATCACGTTGCGCGTGAGGCTTGCACTCTAGCAATCAAACCGGAGGCTGACATAATGTTTAAACCGACCATCGCAATTTTAGCCGGGGGCACTTCACCCGAGCGGGAAGTTTCGCTCGGCTCAGGCCGAGCGGCGGCGCTGGCGATGGCCTATACTTATCCAACGCAATTTTTCTCGGTGGAAACGGATGCTTTGCCGCTCGGGCTAGATCCGGCGCGCCATATTGTTTGCTCGACCTTGCATGGAGTTTTTGGCGAGGACGGCGGTATGCAACGATTGCTCGAAGGGGCGGGGGTGGCTTACGCGGGCTGTGATGCGCGCGGGAGTGAATTGGCTTTTGATAAGTGGCGCACACGGCAAGCGGTCTCAGCGCTGGGCGTCTTAGTAGCCCCCGGGCGGCAATTTTTCGCCGCAGATAAACCGACAGCAGCGGCGCTCTCGGCGGAATTAGGGGAGCAGGTGGTGCTCAAACCAAATCGACAGGGAAGTAGCGTGGGTTTACAGATTGTGACTTCTAAGGTGGGGCTTGAGATTGCTTTAGCCGGTCTGCGGCACGGCGAGTGGATCGCGGAGCGGCGGATTGTCGGGCGCGAATTTACCGTCGGAATTTTGCGGGGCCGAGCGATGGGGGTAGTCGAAATCGTGCCTAAATCGGGCGTCTTTGATTACACCAGCAAATACACGAAGGGGCTGACGGAGTATTTTGCTCCGGCAAAAATTTCGGACGAGCTGGCGGCGAAAATTAGTGTAGCGGCCGAGACGGCTTTTGCAGCCTGTGGTGGACGCGATTATGCGCGCATTGATTTTATGTTAGCGAATGAAGGGGATCTTTACCTGCTGGAAATTAACACGCTGCCGGGCATGAAGGACACGAGCCTGATGCCAATGAGCGCGCGCTGCGTGGGTTTGGATTTTATTGGACTGTGTCGAGAACTAGTCGCCCCGGCGGTCGAACGCTTTCAACTCGCGCTGGGCGCTAAGCAATGAACGAGCCGGAAGCTAAACCTGCGTTACCTCCGGGGCGTTCTTGGCGTGATATTCGCCAAGAAGTCCAGCCGGTGGCCATGTCACGGCGCGGTCGGCAGCGGCAGATTCTAGCCTGGACGAAGGCGATCGGAGTTAGTCTGTTGCTGGCGGCAGTCACGGGTGCGGTTTATTATCTGGCGCACTCCTGGGCCAACGATCGAGCATCGCTGGCCACCGCGGTGCATAGTGAGCGAGTGCGCGAAGTCGTGCTGATTACCAACGGCGTTCTGGCGCAATCATGGGTCAGTGAGGTGCTGGCCTTGCCGAAAGCCATCAGTCTGATGGCGCTTGATTTGCCGGCTCTGCGGCAGCGACTCCTGGCCCATGGGCAAGTGCAGGTCGCTGTCCTGACGCGCAGTTTTCCGGATGCACTCGTCGTGACGCTGCAGGAGCGCACGCCGGTCGCTCGGGTGCAGGTACAGGCGGGCACGAAGGCTCCGCAGCAACTCTTGGTGGCGAAAGATGGGGTGGTCTATGAAGGCAAAAATTATGATCAGCAGATGTTGGCTGGGCTACCGTGGCTCGATGGAATTCAGCTCGTGCCCTCGGCGGAGGGCTTCGCCCCCATTGCCGGGATGGCGGCGGTCTCGTCTTTGCTTTCCACGGTGCAACTGCAAGCCCCGCACCTCTATCGTGGTTGGTTGATTGTTTCGCTGGCGCGTTTAGCCGTGGCGGATGAAATTGTGGTAAAAGCGCAGGATATTCCCGAGATCATCTTTACCCGTAAGCGGCCTTTCTTTAAGCAATTGGCCCAGCTCGACTATATTATCGATCGAGCCCATGAATTACCGGATCCGATGCTTAAATCAGTTAATTTAACTTTTGACGGACAAGTGCCAGTTATGCTGGAAAATGCTTCGCCGGACGCGCCGTCTAAGCCGTCTGGAAATTTTTTAAAACCAGTGGGTCAACGCAAAGGGAAACGTGAGTTCTAATCGTACCAGAATCATCGCTGCCGTAGAAATCGGCACTAATAAGATCGTCGTGCTGGTCGGCCAAGTATCGCCGAGTCGCTTGCTGCATATCATCGGGGTCGGGGTCGCTTCTGCTCGGGGGATTATGAAAGGAGAGGTGGTGGATTATAAGGCGGCTTGTGAAGCCACCCATGAGGCCTTGGAAATGGCCTCCACTCGCGCTGGCGCCAGCATTCAAGAGGTCTGGCTGGCGCAATCGGGCGGTCATTTGGACGCATTTTATAATGAAGCCTCCGTTAATGTGAAATCAGCGGATAACATCGTCACCGCTCTGGATATGGCGACGGTGTGCGCGATGGCTAAAGAAAAGGAACTGCCGGAAGGCCGTTCGCGCATTCATGAAATTCGACGACCTTACCGACTGGACGGTCGCACCGTGCCGGCACCCGAGCATTTGGTCGCGCGGCGCTTGGAGGTAGGCTACTGGATCATCCACGGACCGGCGAGCAAAGTGAGCGACAATATCCATGTCATCGGCGGTTATCATTTAGAGGTGCGGGAACTCGTGCTCGCCAGTTTGGCGAGCGGTTCGTTGCTGACGAATACTGAGGAGCGGACCAAGGGCGCGCTGGTGATCGATATGGGCAAAGGCGTAACTGATTATGTACTTTACCGTGACGGCCATGTGCTCGTGACTGGGACGCTCGCGGTGGCTGGCGAGCACCTCACGAATGATCTCAGTCTCGGTTTACGCATCACCACGGCCCAAGCAGAAATGCTCAAACTTCGGCATGCGCGAGGTACGGTTCAGACCCGCGACAAAACCGATAAGGTGTGGTTGAATGGGGACGGGGCCTTCGGGGATCGGCAAATTTCTAGGTTGGCCATCGAGACGATCACGGCGGCACGCACGCTGGAGATCCTCGAGGTGGTTAAGCAAAAGCTCGGCCCAGCCTTCGAGGCTCAGCACTGTGGGGCGGGGGTTATTCTGACGGGGGGGACTTCCCGGATGCCAGGTTTGGAAGAGGCGGCCGCCCGGATTTTTGGTTTACCGGCTCGGCGCGGAGACGCCCCGACGTGGGTTAACGACGAATTGCGTGATCCCATGTTTAGCACCGCGCTGGGTATTTTTGAATTCGCCCTCCGGGGCGCCCATGAGCACCCCGTGCCCGCCCCAAGAAAATCGGGCTGGCTGGGTAGTCTCGCGCGAATTTTTGCGACCACCTAATTCATGAACTCTGCATTAAATGAATTACCGCTGGAGCCCCTGACGGAGCGGCACATTAATCTGAAGCTCATTGGCGTGGGCGGCGGCGGGGCTAATGCGGTTGATCGCCTGAAGCGACAGAATCTGGAGCGACTGCAGTTGGCGGTCATCAACACGGATTTAAAAGCCCTCAGCAGTTCGCCGGTGCCGGATAAGATTCTCATTGGGCACACGCTGACGCGCGGTTTAAGTGCGGGGGGCGATCCGGAGATGGGGCGCCAAGCGGCGGTCGCGGATAGCGATAAAATTGCCGAAATCGTGAAGGGAGCTGATTTGATTTTTATCATCGCTGGGCTGGGGGGCGGAACAGGATCGGGCGCGGCTCCGGTGGTCGCAGAAATTGCGGTGAAAGCCGGGGCGGTGGTGATCGCTTTTGTCACTCTGCCGTTCAGTTTCGAAGGGGGGCGCCGCCAGAAGCAAGCGGAGGAAGCGCTCGCGGAATTGCGCCGAGTGTGCGATGCCGTTATTCCCCTGTCCAATGACATGCTCCTGCAGGAAGGCACGGAGCAGACCAGTGTGCTGGACTCTTTTGCGCAAGCCGATGAGTGGATGGGGCGCGGGGTGAAATCGATTTGGTCGATGTTGTCTCGCACGGGCCTGATTAATGTTGATTTTACCGCGCTCCGGCAGGTGTTTCAATACCGAGGCGGCAAGACGCTTTTCGGGCTCGGCGTAGGGGAGGGGGAAAACTCTGCGCAGGCGGCGCTCGAGGATTTAAAGCAGTGCCCTTTGTTACAGACGCCAGAATATGCGCGAAAGGCGGATCGCTTGCTCGTGAACATCACGGGCGGGGCCGATCTCAGTTTGATGAAGGTTAATGATTTGATGACCGCTATTACCGAGGCCTTTGGACGAGAAGCACATGTGGTGATGGGTGCGGCGATTGACGAGAGCTTCGCGGGCCGAGTTGAGCTTTGCGTAATTGGCACGACTGACTTGGGGAGTCGGAATTTTGTGCGTCGCGCACCGCCGCTTCCGCGGGCGACCAGCGAGAAGTCAGTCCCAACCACCGCGGTCTCAAAATCGGCCGCGGCGTCTGCTAAAAATGCGGGTGACGCTGAGCCCGGGGATAAACCGAAGCAGGTTGAATTTGGCTTTCAGGGGGACCCGGTTGAAAGTCGGGGTGCCTTTGAGAAATCTGATCGCAATCTTTTCGAAGGGCAGGATCTGGATCTGCCGACCTATTTACGCAAGGGGATCAAGATTGCGCTCTAGGTGGATTAAGGCTCATCGTCCGATTGCGCTTTACGCCGACGCTTAGGCATAGACTGATAGAGCCATGTTCATCGACGAAACAACCATCAAGGCACGCGCGGGCGACGGCGGTCGCGGCTGCGTCAGTTTTCGTCGGGAAAAATATGAACCGTGGGGCGGGCCCAATGGCGGCGACGGCGGCAAAGGGGGCGACGTCATCCTGCGCGGTGACGATGACCAGAATAACCTGATTGATTTTAAGTTTAAACCGCACTGGACCGGCGAGCGCGGTGAACACGGTTTGGGCAAAGACTGTAATGGCCGCGAGGGGCGGCCCGCCATTTTGCGGGTGCCGCTCGGCACCGTCTGCACCGATCTGGTGACGGGCGAGGTCGTGGTGGAAATTCTTAATGACCATCAAG
Organism: uncultured Verrucomicrobiota bacterium; assembly: GCA_903906135.1. Taxonomy (GTDB): domain Bacteria; phylum Verrucomicrobiota; class Verrucomicrobiia; order Opitutales; family Opitutaceae; genus Lacunisphaera. Next base: position 9,359 of record CAIVJE010000043.1, read on the forward strand.
AATTTGTCCTCTGCCAAGGCGGCAAAGGCGGGTTTGGTAACACGAAATTTAAGTCCTCCGTGACACGCGCTCCCCGTAAAACGGGCCCCGGTGAACCGGGTGCGACGGGTAATTATCGACTGGAATTGAAGAGCATCGCTGACATCGGACTGGTCGGTTTCCCCAACGCGGGCAAATCATCGCTCACCACGCTAATCACCAATGCGCGGCCCAAGACGGCGCCCTATCCCTTTACCACCCTCCATCCGCAGATTGGGATCATCGACTATGTGCCGGAATACGAACGCCTGATTATGGCTGATGTCCCGGGGCTGATTGCGGGCGCGAGCAGCGGGAAGGGGCTCGGGCATCGCTTCCTTAAGCATATCGAACGCTGTAAATTGCTCCTGATTATTTTGGACTTAGCCGGCACCGATACCCGCGATCCGCGCATGGATTATAAGCAGCTGCTAAAAGAGTTAGAACTTTATTCGCCGGCGTTGTTGGACAAGCCGCGCTTGGTGGTCGCCAATAAGATGGATGAAGATGCCGCCGTCACCAATTTGGTTAAATTTAAAAAACGCTATCCTAAGGTGGAAGTTGTGCCGATCTCCTGTTTGACCGAAACCGGCATTCCTAAATTGAAAAAAGAATTACTAAAGCGAGTAAAGAAAATGCGCGCGAAAGAAAAGAAATCATCTACCACTAAGACCTGAGTAAACTCCTGTCCTGTCATGTCGGAATACCGATCATTATTGATGCGCTCGAATCGCCTCCTGGGTTCGGCTTTAATCGAGCAAAATTTGGTCAAATTTGAGGATCTGGAGGCAGCCAACGAGCGATTGCTGGAGATCGCCACTACCGGTGATATGCGCCGCAGTTCCGTGCTCAGCGTGTTGGTCTATGAGAAAAAGGTGCTGACCGAGGAAGCGATGTTGCACCACGTAGTGGACGAACACGGTTTGGGCGTGATCGATTTGCGCACTTATGATGTGCCGGAAAATATCCGCCGAGAACTTGATTTGGAGGCTTGCTGGGCGACGTGGAGCGTCCCGTTCGATCATGAGGAAGATTTTTACTTTGTGGCGACGGCCTATTATTTAAGTTCGGCGGTGCGGTCCTTTTGGGAGAAAAAATTGGGGGGCCAAATTATTTGGCAAGCCACCACGATGGACATCATTGCGGATTTCATCGACCGCACTCATCTGGAGCAGAAGGCCGCCAACAAAAATGATCCTCGCCCGCCCACGATGGGCAGCCGGGCTCCCGTGCCGTCGCCGACGAGTAGCGCGGCGCTTTTCCCCATGAGTGATACCGTGAGTCCCTTCCCGCCGTTACCGCTGGCTGGCCCGAGTGATTCGCGTCCGCCTTTACCCACTTAAGTTATGCCGCTCGGCCGCACGCAAACGCAGATTATTGAGAAGCTGCACGAGATGGGGAAGCTGACCTTGGAGCAGCGGGTGATCCTGTTGGCGCGGCCGGATGAACCGACGGGCGATCAGCTCGATCAGATTTTACAGGCGGATCACCACATTACGCTTTTCCAGTTGCTGCTCGCCAAGTGTCGCGCCCTCGGACTCGCGCCGTTTAATGTGGGCCGGTACAAAATGCACAATGGGACCTTCGAGAAAATCGACCTCGAATTCTGCCAGCGGAATATCATTTTACCGGTGGGGCAGGTGGGCGATTTTCTCCTCGTCGCATTTGCGAATCCCTTCGAGACCTCGGTGGCGACGAAGATTCAGGACAAAACGGGGTTGCGGGTAATTCGCCTGTTGGGCCGCGAGGCGGATATTCGCGAAAAACTGAAACACGACCAAGCGCACGATATCGTGCAGTTTTCCGATGTGGTCGATCAGCTCGGGGCGCAATTCGCGGACAAGGAAACGGAGATCAAAGAAGAGGATTTAACCAATGAGGAATCTGCGCCAATTATTTTGTTAGCGAACCGCATTATTGAGGAAGCCTATTTTGCAGGCGCCTCGGATATCCATCTCGAGCCATGGGAGAAGGAAATCGTCGTGCGCTATCGGATTGATGGCTTAACCCAAGAAAAGCTCCGTTTGCCGGGGCGAGTCGCTGGGGCGCTCGTGGCGCGGGTTAAGATCATGTGCAATCTCGACATTGCCGAGCGCCGCTTGCCGCAAGATGGGCGCATTGTTTTTAAGCAATATAACAAAAAGAATATTGATATCGATCTGCGGGTTTCGACCGCGCCGCTCAATTACGGGGAGGGCGTCGTGTTGCGTATTCTGGATAAGCAAAAATCAACGCTCCCCTTGCCGGCCCTCGGCTTTAGTGCCGCTAATCTCGTTCAATATCGCGAGTGCATCCGCCAGCCTTACGGCATGATCCTTCATTGCGGGCCGACCGGCTCAGGTAAGTCGATGACCCTGTATTCCGCCCTGAACGAAATTAATACTACGGATGTGGTGATTCGTACGGCCGAGGATCCGATCGAGTACACCTTACCGGGGGTCAATCAGATGCAGATGCATCGACAGATCGGGCTCACGTTTGCGACGGCGTTACGCTCATTTCTTCGCCAGGATCCTGATATTATTCTCGTGGGTGAGATTCGCGACCAAGAGACGGCGAATATCGCGGTAGAGGCCGCGCTGACTGGCCACATGCTGCTCAGTACGCTGCACACGAATGATGCCGCTTCGAGCGTCGCGCGCCTCACGGACATGGGCATTGAGCCGTTCATGATTTCCTCCTCGCTGGTGGCGGTTTGTTCGCAGCGATTGATGCGTCGGGTGTGCAGAATCTGCCGCCAACCGCACGAGCCGGATGAGCGGGAAAAAGAACTTTTACAGCGGGCCATCGACTGGCATGGGCCGATTTATAAGGCGCAACCCTCGGGTTGCTCCAAGTGCAGTAATACCGGCTACAAAGGACGGGTGGGGATTCATGAATTATTGGTCAATAATGAGGAGTTAATTGAAGCCATTAACCGCGGGGCGGAAACTGCCGAGCTCAAGCGCATTGGCATGAAGTACGGGATGAAAACATTGCACCAAGATAGCATGATGAAAGTGAGGGAAGGTCTCAGTACGATGGCGGAAGCCCTCAGCACGGTGCCGCCGGACATGGAATTGCGGGGCAGCCGAAAGTAAGTCGGCCCGCTTGTCGTGATGGGCGCCGCGAAAAATTTTCCCGCTAGGTTTGCGGGCGTGCCTTCAGTGGGGTGCGCGATCCGCCTTAAGGTTAGGTTTACTCTCGCATGAACTACTGGCCGGAATTTTTGATCATTGTTGGGGCGCACGCGCTGGCGGTGGCGAGCCCCGGGCCCGATTTTGCCATCGTGCTTAAGCAAAGCCTCCTGCATGGCCGCCGCACTGCGCTCTGGACGAGCCTCGGCATTGGCGTCGGCCTTGCCGTGCATATAACCTATAGTCTGCTGGGGGTGGGTTGGTTGCTTGAAAATTCTACGGCTACGCTCTCGGCGCTGCAATATTTGGGGGCGGCTTACCTGGCTTTTCTCGGCTGGCAGGCGGTCTTAGCCAAGCCGCGTTCCGAGGAAGTTGAGCTCACCGACCTCACCCGTGCGCCCACGCCTCGGTCGGCTTGGCTCACAGGGTTTTTGGTCAACGTCTTGAATCTTAAAGCGGCCTTATTTTTTATTGCGCTGTTTGTCCTGCGCGTGAGTCCGCTCACACCGAAGTTCATTCAATTCGGCTATGGCGTCTGGATGACTCTAGCCACCGTGGCCTGGTTTAGCTTTGTCTCCGTCGTGTTTACTCA